>JAAFHM010000132.1 GCA_013298375.1 Ignavibacteria bacterium
AAAAAAAAAAAGCCCCTTCCCACGTTGCGGTGAGAAGGGGCTTTTTTGAAGTTCTGTGCAAAAGCTCTCTGCTCACCGCCGTCAGGTAATGACGATGACCACAAAAATCACGAGAAGAATGTATGATGGAGAGAGCAGCATTTGCATTGTTTTTTCAGTTTTTTTGTTTGTTGATGTGTCAACGCTTGCAAAAGCGTGACAAAAGAATTTACGCATAATTTTTGCCAAAGTCAAGTGTTGAAATAATTCATCTGAAGCAGCCGCATGAAAAAGGGAGAAAAAACGGTGAAACAAGCATCTAATCACGCCTCCGGCGTAACGCAGACGGTGTGCCAATCCTGCTCCCGCAAGTACGTCTGCGACAGGTGAAGAATATCACTTTCTTGCACCCTTTCGATAGCAGCGACTTTTTCTTCCACACTTTCAAATCGCCCCAAGTATAATTCGCTTTTTGCTAAGAGCGTCATTCGCCCGGAAAGACTCTCCAAACCCATTATCAGGCTTGATTTAAGCTGCTCTTTGGCGCGACGTAATTCTGTCTTGCTGACGGGTTTTTCTAATATCAAGCGAAGTTCTTTTTGAATCAATCCCGATACTTTTTCGCGTTGAACGCCCTCGAATCCCGCATAAACACTAAAAATGACGCTCTCCCGTATTTCGCTCAATGCCGAATAAATACTATAACACAAGCCATGTTTTTCCCGCACGACCTGATTCAACCGCGAACTCATGCCGTCGCCGAGAATAATACTGAGCGCCGAAAGGGTGTAATAATCGTGGTCGGACATCTTCGGAATAAGCGCTGCCAGCGAAAGGTGCATTTGCTGCGTTGGCATAGACGTTTCGCGGACAGAGGCTGTACGGCGCTTTGGTGCTTGGATTGAGCGCAAGGGCTTTGGTGCGGGGCGGCTTTCGGCAAAGAGCGTTTCGACGCTGCGCACAAGACTTTCATGGTCAATATTGCCCGAAGCAGCAATAATGATGCGGTCTGCGGTATAGTGCCGCGCATGAAAAGCCGCAAGGTCGTCTTTTGTCATCACGCTCAATGTCTCGGCAGTGCCGCTTATCGGATGCGCGTAAGGGTGCGCCTTTTTGCTTGTGCCAAAGAGCAGTTCGTCCAAATAATCGTTAATCATTTCCTCCGGCTCGTCTTCCAGCGATTTTATTTCTTCGATAATGATATTTCGCTCTTTTTCCACATCCGCCTCGCGGAACATCGGATAGACACACATATCCGCCAAAAGCTCTAAAGAGCGCGTAAAATGGGCATCGAGCGCTCTCGAATAATAACACGTATGGTCTTTCGTCGTAAAAGCATTCAGGTAGCCGCCCACCGATTCCATTGCATTGGCAATCTGCAACGATGAGCGTTTGCGCTGCGGCGAGGATGTTCCGCGAAAAACCAGATGCTCAATAAAGTGCGTCATGCCGTATTCCTGCGGCTCTTCGTCGCAAGAACCAACGTCAATCCACGCACCCAACGCAAAGGATTGCGCCGAAGGCACATTCTCGCTGACAACACGCAGACCGCTTGGAAGCGTTGTTTTTTGCGGCGATGCGAGCGATGAGGTTGAAATTGGCTTGGTTGCTGTACTTGAACGATATTTCATAGATATTTTTGTAAGGAACAATCAAAAAATGCAAGACCAACAACATACAGAAAAATTCCCGTTCATCCCAATAATTCCCATTGCGGACTACTCCTACACGCTTCCGGCAGACCGCATTGCGGCGTACCCGCTTGCCGAGCGTGACAACAGCAAACTGCTTGTGGCAAGAATGAACAAGGGCGACAATGGAGATGCCACGCCGCATATCCGCCACACCACCTTCCGCCATCTTGCCGAGGAAATCCCTGCAACGGCGCTGCTTATCGCCAATGACAGCCGTGTGATAGCGGCACGAATCTATATGCAGAAATCCACCGGCGGCACAGTTGAGGTACTGTGCCTTCAGCCCATTGCGCCATCGCCAGACCCCGCATTAACACTGCAAACAACGAAATCCTGCCGTTGGCAATGTATGGTCGGCGGGCGAAACATTAAAGCAGGTGATGTGTTGATCGGTTCGTTAGAAACGCCCTCTTCCGGCGCATTCACTCTCAAGGCAACAATTCTCACGAAAGATAGTGCCGAGGCGCTTATTGAATTTGCATGGCAACCGGAAAACGTCATATTTGCTGACATTTTGGAGGTATTCGGACATATCCCGCTTCCGCCTTACATCAAGCGCGAGGACGAAGCCGCCGACAAAGAGCGGTATCAGACCGTCTATGCTGCCCACAACGGCTCTGTGGCTGCCCCCACAGCAGGACTGCATTTCACGGAGCGCGTTTTAGAGGACTTGCGGGCAAAAGGGGTAAGCCGAGCGCATTTGACATTACACGTTGGCGCAGGAACATTTCGGCAAATGAGTGGCGACGGGGCGCATGAACACGTCATGCACGAAGAGCGTACTTATGTCCCTCAAGAAGTCCTTGCTGAGATTGCGGCACAGCTTTTGCGGCATGAACGCGGCGAAGCTGCGCCTATCGTCGCTGTCGGCACAACGTCCATGCGGACGCTGGAATCGCTGTATTGGTGGGGGGTGCGGCTGCTCGCGTCAGATGGCGATGCCCACGAGCGCGACACCTTGGCAATCCACCAATGGGACGCTTTCCGGCTTCGGCACTTGCTTGGCGAGAATCTTCCGTTAGCAAGCGCGGCGATGTCGGCAATTCAAGAATGGCTTCGGCGCAAGCATCTGGGCGCTCTTGCGGGCGAAACACAAATGATGATTGTTCCCGGCTATCCATTTCAGATTTGTCATGGCTTAATCACGAACTTTCATCAGCCCCAGAGTACGCTTATGCTGCTTGTGGCAGCGTTTTTAAGCGCAAAGGGTACATCACATTGGAGAAGCGTTTACGATGCAGCCTTGAGCGAGAATTATCGTTTTTTGAGCTATGGCGATTCTTCGCTTCTTTGGCGGTAACTGGTCGCTTCTCAAAGAATTATCCACGAATCACACGAATCCTCACGAATCGGAAGGTTTGAGTAGATAATTTTTCAAAAAGATTGTTCTTGATTCGTGGATGTTTTGGCGGCATACCTTTCTCGTTACATTTGGCGTTTATAGCAAGATTTTCACAATAAAATCACTTCGTGCGTAATTTTGTTTTCCGCGCTCTGAAAATTTTATAGTTTTGCGCCGTCTTCCTGTTGTTTTTTGATGTAAGTATTCATGTCAATTGAACGCTGTCGTATTCGCCCCCTTGATAAAGGGGGAACGGGGGATTAAACGGTTAAATACCGCATTAAACCAACCGTTGTACGCAGCAAATCCCCCGTTCCCCCTTTATCAAGGGGGCGAATGAGTGAAGTCATTACGAGACCTGAGTAATTACGCCTTTTTGAAAACAACACCAAGCACAACACTATCAATCAACTCAGAGGTTTCATTTGATCTAAACTGCCACAACCATGCGTATCACCGACGTTTTGAACACCTCTTCGGTGGCTGTCCACCAACATCTGCCCACAAAAAATGATGCCTTGCATTTTATGGTTGATATGCTGCGCGAGCGCGGCGGTATCGCCGATGTGGACAAGGTGGAAGCGCTTATTTTAGAGCGCGAAAATATTATGTCCACCGGAGTCGGCAAAGGCTTCGCGTTCCCACACGCCAAGACCGATGCAGTTGTGCAGCCTGTGGGAGCATTGATTACGCTGGATGAACCCGTCGAATATCAAGCCCTCGACAATAAACCCGTCAATATTATTTTCATGCTTTTGGGGCAAGAAAGCGCCGTCGGGACGCATTTGCGCTTGCTTTCGCGTGTTTCGCGTTTGATGAATAGCGATGATTTTCGTGAACGGCTCTTAAATGCGGCTTCCCCCGCCGAAGCGCTGGCAATTATTGGCGAAGAAGAAATGCAAAAATTAGATATGTAACCTCGGCATTGCGCGATAGACACTATCCGACAAGGCTTGAAAACCGCACCATTATGGACTTCCTCCGCAATCACGCTGCAAAAATTGCTATTGCCGTTGTAACGCTTTTTGTTGTTTTGCTTTTGGGCGAACAACTCATGGTTAATCGTTCTCGTCGCATGAATACCGATTCTGCACCATCCGAAACCGCCTCGCAAGCGTCAAATACTGGGGCAAACAATACCGCACCTCCACCACCCCAAGAGACCATTCCAACCTACACCGTCGAGGTGCTGCGCACTATCCCGCACAATACGGGCGCATTCACCCAGGGACTGGCATTCGATAACGGTGATTTGTATGAGAGTACGGGGCAATACGGCTCGTCCTCGCTCCGCAAACTTGACCCGCAATCGGGCAAGGTGTTGAAAAAAGCGCTTGTTGACGCTGCGTATTTCGCTGAAGGCATGGTTGTTGTTGGCGGGAAGGCGTATCAACTCACGTGGCAAGGAGGCATCGGGTTTATTTACGACGTGCAATCATTTCGACAATTACGCACCTTCAGCTATTTCGGCGAAGGATGGGGCTTGACCTTTGACGGCGAACATCTGATAATGAGCGACGGCACGAGTAATCTTCGCATTCTTGACCGCGATTCTCTCCTCATTCGCAGAATGCTAACCGTGACAGACAACGGCATTCCCGTGAAAAATTTGAACGAGTTGGAAGTAGTCAAAGGCGAGATTTGGGCAAATGTCTGGCAAACAGACTCCATAGCCCGCATCAATCCTCAAACGGGTAAAGTTGTCGGCTGGATAGATTGCGCAGGCTTGCTTACGCCGGAAGAGCGCACAAATGCTGATGTTTTGAATGGCATCGCCTACGACACAAAGCGTGATGTTCTTTTGCTCACGGGAAAAAATTGGTCGAAAATGTTTGAAGTGCGCGTGAAGATAAAGGAAAAAATGTAGTTTTGTAGTTGTTCGTTTGGCTATTCAAACAATGAGCAACAAAACAAAAACCGACAAAGCCCACCCTGTTTTTGCAAATACGTGTTTGCAACCCATTTTCCGACACAATCATGACCGAAACAGCAACAAATGGCAACGTCTCAGCAGAGCCGCCGCCGACGACGACACCGACGACGATACCTGAAGGCAAGGTAATTCCATGCTTGGACAAAGGTTTTGTACGCTTGGTTGATTCGATGGGTTCGGATGCTGCCATTGTTCAGGCGGCGCGTGTTTCCTACGGTGCTGGCACAAAAAAAGTCAGCGAAGACCGGGGACTCATTCGGTATTTGATGCGCCACGCCCATACGACACCGTTTGAAATGGTGGAGTTCAAATTCCACGTCAAACTGCCAATTTTTGTTGCGCGGCAGTGGATTCGCCATCGCACGGCGAATGTTAACGAATATAGCGGTCGGTATTCGGTGATGCAAGATGAGTTTTATGTGCCGGAAGCCTTCCAAGTCCGCCCGCAAAGCCTGAATAACAAGCAAGGACGAGCCGATGAGACATTTTCCGCAGCAGAATCGAACGAGATTATTGGGCTTTTGCAGCACGGACAGGAGCGGGCTTACGATGATTACGAAGCGCTCTTAGAGAAAAATTTTGCCCGCGAACTTGCCCGCATCAATCTCCCCGTTTCGCAATACACAGAATGGTACTGGAAAATTGATTTGCATAATTTATTTCATTTCCTCCGCCTCCGCATGGATGCTCACGCGCAGTACGAAATCCGTGTTTATGCCGATGCGATGGCGCAAATAGTCCGCGAGATTGTGCCGATGGCATATCAAGCCTTCGAGGATTATGCCCTGAACGCCGTGCGATTGACTGCCCCGGAGTTGCAAGCGATGAAGCGCCTTCTGGCAAATACCGATACGGATATTTTGACGGATGAAGCACTCGCCGAATCGGGTTTGTCGAAGCGTGAGATGGAAGAATTTCGCGTGAAGTTGCGCCAGATGCAGCCGTAATTACTGTTTCACTCTCCTAACCGCATGAATGCTATGCTCACGCAAGCCATTCAAGATTATCTGAAGGCGATTTACAAGCTCAGTGAGCATGGCGAGGCGGTGACGACAAACGACCTTGCCCGCGAACTCAAGGTAGCGCCTGCATCGGTGACAAATATGCTCAAGCGCCTGAGCGAAATGCACCTTGCCTCATACGCATCCTACAAGGGCGTTACGCTCTCGGATGCGGGATGCAAAGCGGCATTGGAGATTATCCGGCATCATCGCCTTTTAGAGTTATATTTGAAAGAGGCGCTTGGTTACTCATGGGATAAAGTGCATGACGAAGCCGAAACCCTAGAACACCACATCTCCGAAGAGTTTGAAGACCGCATTGCTGCTATGCTCGGCGACCCTCACTACGACCCACACGGCGACCCAATTCCCAGCAAAAATGGCACCGTGCCGCCCACCTCCACGACACCGCTTGCCGCCTTAGAGCCGGGAATGAACGCTGTTGTGATGCGGGTTTCGGATGCCAACCCAGAATTTTTGCGCTATTGCGCTTCAGTGGGGATTGTGCCACAGGCAGAAATTCATCTTGTCGCCAAAACGCCCTCCAGTCAAACACTCACCTTGCGTATCGGTGCGCCGGACGCGACTGCCGAACACGTTATTGGCAGTGTTGTGGCAGAGCAGGTTTTTATTGAGCAAGTGTGAACACGCAATAAAATATCGTTCTCCCATCCCAAGCAAACACCAGCATTCATCTACCATTCCAGCCTATTTCCGAAAATGAACATTTTATCATTTTTTCGTCATTTGAAAGTCATCAATCTCCACGTACCTTTGCGTCTGATACGTGGACAAGTCTTTGTTCTTTGTTTAGCAGGTTTTCTTCGGTTTGGTAGCCTGATAGGTTTCGGTGGTGCTTTGAGCATGGCGCTTGCGGGGTGTTACTCCTTCACGGGAGGTTCGATTCCGCCACATCTCAAAACACTCAGCATCCCACTTGCCGACGACACAAGTGTCGGTGGTGGTCCTCAGATGCGCGAAACGCTGACGCAGCAGCTCGTACAAGCATTCCGTCGTGAAAATGCGTTTTCGCTTGTGCAAGAGCGCCCCGATGCAGTGTTGGAAGTAACGATTACGAATGTTACCGAAAGCATTGCCACCGTCCAACAGGGCGAACAGGAGCGCGACAAGCAGATTATCGTCACGGCAAAAGTCGTTTATCAAGACCGCGTCAAGCAAAAATCGGTGTGGAATGGTGACAAGCAGTTCCCTTCGACACAGACATACGCGATAGCGGCGGGCTTGCAAGGACGCGAAGCCGCTATTGATAAAGCGCTTCGTCAGATTGCTAACGATATTCTTGTGGCAGTTGTTTCGGGTTGGTAGTCAAAAAGCCAATCGCTCACAATCAAGCAACCAAGCCTTTCTGGAGAGAAGAACCTGTGCCGCAAAGACCAGACCTTGAGAGCCGCGTGTCATAATTCGCTTTTGCAATTCACAACACGCTTCAACACAAGGTTCGTTTACCGTTTATGGAAACATTGATTCGCCTTATTCCCATGCACGATGCGCTTTTAGCGCTGTATTTTCTTTCGCTTTCGATTCTTTTCCTTTTTGGTTTACAAAGCGCCGTTATGGTGTTTTATTATGCCAGAACACGCCACACAGAGCGGATTACTCCGGAAATGCCTGCTGACGGAGTCCCGATGGTAACAATTCAGTTACCGCTTTTTAATGAAATCTACGTTATCGAGCGCCTTGTCGAATCAATTTGCGCAATGGATTACCCCAAAGATCGCATGGAAATTCAGGTTTTGGATGATTCCACCGACGAAATCGTTGAAGTAGCTCGTCAAATTGTTGCCCGATATGCTGCCGAAGGCTTCGACATTACCCACATTCATCGCACAAATCGTTCCGGTTACAAAGCTGGAGCGCTCAAAGAGGGATTAGCGATTGCTAAAGGTGAGTTTATTGCTATTTTCGATGCTGATTTTGTACCAAAGCCAGAGTTTTTGCAAAAGACGATTCCACACTTTTTTGGCGGTGAAAAGATTGGTATGGTGCAGACACGTTGGGAACACTTGAACGAAGATTATTCCTTCCTTACTCGCGCACAAGCATTGGCACTGGATGGACACTTCGCTATTGAGCAAGAAGTACGCAACAAAGCAGGCTTTTTCATCAATTTCAATGGTACTGCCGGCGTGTGGCGCAAAGAAACTATCATTGATGCCGGAAACTGGCACTACGACACCATCACCGAAGACACCGATTTGAGCTATCGCGCACAACTTCGCGGTTGGAAATTTATCTATCTGAACAATGTCACCTCGCCCGCCGAGCTTCCCGCAGAAATTAATGCCTTCAAAGCACAGCAATTCCGCTGGACAAAAGGCACGATCGAAGTAGCGAAAAAAATCCTTCCAACGGTATGGAAAGCCGATTTGCCGCTTCGTGTGAAAATTCAATCCTCCTTCCACCTGGGCGCAAACATCGTGTTTCCATTCATTATTTTGGTTGCCCTTTTGAATGTGCCTTTGGTGATTATCAAAAACGTTATGCCGCAATATGGCTGGTACTTCGATTTGATGGTTATTTTTACCCTTGCATCTATCAGCACCTTTACGTTCTATACCGTCGCCCAGTACACGATTCACCGCGAAGATTGGCATCAGCGCATTTTCTTGTTCCCGCTCTTTATGGCTGGCAGCATGGGCTTGGCAATCAACAATACTCGTGCGGTGATGGAAGCTATTTTCAACAAAAAGAGTGAGTTTGTGCGTACGCCAAAATTCAAAGTTGAGAAAAATGGCGATAAATGGCAATCGAACAAATATAAATCCAAGAAAATTGACCGCACCGTTTTTGTCGAACTTGCTTTTGCAGCATATTTCTTTGTCGGCATTTGTATTTCGCTCTATTGCATGGAGTTTGCCGCGATTCCGTTTCAAGCAATGTTCTTTTTTGGTTTTGCTGTCGTTGGTGGCTTATCGGTTCGCCATGCGAGAACGCGGTAAGTGTTGATGTAAACCAAGCGTTGAAAGCAGGTATTATGCCTCGGTTTATTCGTATATTTGCGGATGGTCGGGGCATTTTTCTGACTACAACGCAATATTTTGGGCGTTGAGGTGTCTAAAGCAAGGGAAAGTTGCGACCAAGGTGCAGACGAATGTAATTTTTGTAACGTTTTGCATCTTACGGCGCTTCTTTTCGTAGTAGAGTTTGAATATTATTCTTCGACCAATATTCTTGACGAGTTTCTCAACAATCAAGGAGTTTTTATGGCACGAGTTGTAGTCATGTCGGTTGCGGCAGGCGGCGGTCATAAAACCGCTATGGTCTCTATTGCTCGGACATTGCGTGATCATACACCAAGTCTTGAAGTGGATTGCTTTGAAAGCAAATTAGAAAGTTTGGATGCTTTACATCGAAATTCGTACACCTTCAATGAAGGCATATACGATGCGCTCTACAAGGTTGGCGATTTGAAACTTGTGCAAGATGTTTCCTCAATGTTTCTTGCGCCAATCATCAATGAAGTCGCAGAAGAATTTCGCCCGACGATGCTTGCGGGCAATTATGACACGATTATCAGCACTCATTTCGTTCAAACCTTCGCTATGCTCAAACTCCGCGAAGAACTTGGCTTGCCGACAAAAATTCTTGCCTATATCCCCGATTTCGACGAGTCTTCCGTTCATTTTGCTTCCTACAAAGGCAGTCGCCCTGATGGTGCAATCGCTCAAAGCCCACGATTTCTGGCAAAACTCCACAAACGTTTTGGTGTGCCGCGCTACGCTTTGCAGCAAGCGGGGTATATCACTCGCCCTGAATTTACTGCCGTGCGCGATTTGACGCGAGAGGAAGCCCGGAAGCGGGTTGCAGAATTACCCTTTTCAGGTGTTGCGGAAATTACACAAGACAAAATGACCTTTGTAGCGGCGGGTGGGTCGTTTTGGGTATCGGAAATTTACAAAGAAATCAAGCTCTTGGGGGAATCGCAGGATTTTCGCTGGGACAATGCCCAGATTCTTGTCGTTTGTGGACACAATGCAGAGGCATATCAGGATTATACGCGCCTGCAAGAGGAATTGATTGCGAACAATAGCGCGGTGCGTATCGTTCCACTGCCGTTTCTCAATTCCGAGCAGTTGGCAACCGTTTACCGTGCCTCCGATGCCGTCATGCTTTCCGGCATTGCACCAGCCACGCTCTACGAGCTTATCGAAGCACAGGCTGGGCAGCCCATCATACGCCGCGTGAATCCTGGTCCGGAGCGTTTTAATCTGAAATATATTCTCGACCGCAATCTTGCTCTTTTCACGCCAAGCAAAGACGAATTTTTGGCGCAGATGGTGGCGTTTAGCCAATCTCCCCAGCAAATGCAGGAGCGTACGAGCGAGCATCATCTCGCCGCAGAGCAGGAGCGCAATTTTGCTCAACGTCGGGCAAAAAGTATGGCGACGTTTATCGAAAATTTTGCCACCAACAAACGCAGCGACCAATACCGCTTAAAACCACGCTATACGCTTGGTTCGACGTTTATTCGCAACTTGGGCAAACGTGGGGTGGCGGCGGAGTATTTTTCCATGTTTTTAGCATCTCCAAATTCCCGCTCGCGGCATATTTTGTAATGCCTCTCACAAATTATTTCTGAAGTAGTCCACCGTGCGCTTCATTGCGTCTGTCCAGTCATTGGACGGCACAAAGCCAGTAAAAGCCTTGATTTTATCGCAATTAACGGGCGTTGAGCCGATGTCAATAGTTTGAATTTCGTGGGGAAGTGGTTTGACCGTAAGTTCTCCAACACCGCATGAATCCACAATCTGCTGGGCAATCGTGTGAATAGGAA
>JAAFHM010000298.1 GCA_013298375.1 Ignavibacteria bacterium
TCGGCAAGCCCAGCTTTTTTTTACCCATCCTAATTCCATCTGTAACTGACCGATACGGGCATAGAGTTCTTGCTCCCGCTCGCTCTGCTCTTGGCGTTCTTTCAGAAGCCCTTGCTTATCAACCACACTCGCTGCGCCATCTTTCAACAGGGCTTTCCATGCGCTGATTTGCGTGGATTGCAACTGGTATGCTTGACTGAGTTCTGCCAGTGTTTTGTCCTCTTTCAAGGCTTCCAGCGCTACTTTCGCTTTGAATGATGCGCTATGGGATGTTCGTGTTTTTGCCATTGTTCCTCCAAGGTTTTTTTGACGAAAATAGCACAAAATATTATCTGTGCTACCTGTCCAAAAAAAGGGGGCATCTCATTCAAGCCTAATCTTTGAGTATAAAAAAATCCCACACCAGAATAATCTGGCATGGGACTTTTTTGAGTCATAAACTTCAGAGTGGATTAGTAATCCATGCCCGGATGACCGTGACCAGCAGGAGCAGCTTGTTCTTGTGGTTTTTCAACGATAGCCGCTTCTGTCGTGATGAGCAGGGAAGCAACGGATGCTGCATTTTCCAACGCAACGCGAGTTACTTTGGTTGGGTCAATTACGCCCATGGCAAACATATCGCCGTACTCTTCTGTTGCTGCATTGTAGCCAAAGCCATCTTTGCTTTCTTTGATTTTGTTGACGACAACAGAACCTTCCAAGCCAGCATTTTCCACGATTTGGCGGATTGGCTCTTCGATTGCGCGGCGCACAATGTCAATACCGGTTTTTTGGTCATGGTTTGCTGGTTTCAGGTTTGCCAGTTCGCCAACAGCGCGAAGATACGCCGTGCCGCCACCAGGAACGATACCTTCTTCAACAGCAGCGCGTGTTGCATGGAGAGCATCTTCAACGCGAGCTTTTTTCTCTTTCATTTCAACTTCAGTCGAAGCACCAATTTTGATAACCGCAACGCCACCGGAGAGCTTTGCAAGGCGCTCTTGGAGTTTTTCGCGGTCATAATCGCTGGTGGTTTTTTCGATTTGTGCTTTGATTTCGTTGATGCGGCGTTTGATGTCATCGCTTGCGCCAGCACCTTCGACGATGGTAGTGTTGTCTTTGTCAATCGAAATGCGTTTTGCTTGACCAAGATATTGCAAGGTAGCGCTTTCCAATTTGAAGCCTTTTTCTTCGCTGATAACTTGACCATTGGTCAAAACAGCGATGTCTTCCAACATTGCTTTGCGGCGATCGCCAAAGCCCGGTGCTTTCACGGCAGCGATGCGAAGCGTACCACGGAGTTTGTTCACAACAAGCGTTGCAAGTGCTTCGCCTTCAACATCTTCAGCGATGATCAGAAGCGGGCGACCTGATTGAGCAACTTTCTCCAAGATTGGGAGAAGGTCTTTCATCGAAGCAACTTTTTTGTCGTAAATGAGGATGTACGGGTTTTCCAACGCCGCTTCCATCAACTCAGGGTCGGTAACGAAGTATGGGGAAAGATAGCCGCGATCGAATTGCATACCCTCAACAACGTCAAGCGTTGTTTCGGTACCTTTTGCTTCTTCAACCGTGATAACGCCGTCTTTACCAACTTTTTCCATTGCTTCAGCAATAAGATTGCCGATTTCGCTGTCGCTATTTGCGGAAATCGTACCAACTTGAGCAATTTCTTTTTGACCACCGACAGGGCGGCTAATTTTTTTCAAACCTTCGGTAACCGAAGCAACTGCCATGTCAATACCGCGCTTCAAATCCATTGGATTTGCGCCTGCGGTAACATTTTTCAAGCCTTCGCGGACGATTGCTTGAGCAAGAACGGTGGCGGTGGTTGTACCGTCGCCAGCCATGTCGTTGGTTTTGGAAGCAACTTCTTTCACCATCTGAGCGCCTAAGTTCTCAAGCGGGTCAGAAAGTTCAATTTCTTTTGCAACCGTCACACCGTCTTTGGTGATGGTTGGAGCGCCAAATTTTTTGTCGATAACGACATTGCGACCTTTTGGTCCGAGGGTTACTTTTACGGCATCGGCAAGTTGGTCAACGCCGCGTTTGAGGGCAGCGCGGGCGCTTACGTCAAATGTTATGTCTTTTGCTGGCATAGTGTTGTAATGAGAATGACAAGTGAAAAATTACGAATTAAAGAATTGGAGAGAACGCCGAATATTACTTAATCACGGCAAAAATATCGCTTTCGCGCATGATCAGGACATCTTCGCCATCAATGGCAACTTCCGTACCGGAGTATTTGCCATAAAGAACTTTGTCGCCTTTTTTGACTTGCATAGCAATTGCTTTGCCGTCATCGCCAACTTTTCCAGGACCAACAGCCAAAACTTCGCCTTGTTGCGGCTTTTCTTTCGCGGTGTCAGGGAGAATGATACCACCTTTGGTTACTTCTTCCGGTACGGCAGAGCGTACGATAACGCGGTCATGCAACGGGGTTAAAGGCATAATCTAAACCTCCAAAAAATGAAATGATTGAAAAATGGAACGAAAACAGAGTGTTTTTTTGTTGTGTTAGCACTCTCTGTGTTAGAGTGCTAATAAAAATTTCGTTGCAAATTTACAATGAATTTTACTGAAAGTCAAGAAGAAAATTGATGATGTGTTTTTTAGATGATTTTTTTGAAAAATTTTTTGATGACCGCTTTTCGTACCACCCCGTTGAGTTGATTTCTCGCCATTTTTTTCGGTATTCATCAAGATTGGAAATATGCGGAAAATAGTGTAGTTTTTGTGTAGTGTACGATTGTTTCATATAGTTGATATTGCCATGTCTTCTCTTCATCCTTTTGTCGCCGAAACACTGAGAAACCTTCGTGTTACGCCCGAAGAGGCGGCGCGGGCGTTTGCCGTTACAACAACACGAGATAAACTCGAACTTCTTCGTTCAATGCGTTTGAATCTCGAAAAAAAATATCAAACAACATTTGATGCTTTTGAACAGCGCATCCTTGCTCGCAAAAACGAGGAAATTTTTGAAGAATCGGATGACTATAACGACTGGATGTTTTGTGTTCAAGGTGAACCGATTCTTCAGAAACGATTAGAAAAACTTGAGCAAATTACCAGCATTGACCATGAATTTCTCGAACAAGAAATGGCTGCCTAATCAGATTTTAAGCCGCTTTCGGCATATTATTACCTCAAGTACCATCTCCTTTTCTTTTGACGATGCAGAGGTACAATCCTCAATGTTCGTTGGAGATTTTTACTGCCGACAAGGCTTACGGCTCATTGCGAGGGAATACTATTTACCCGACGGGCGGCATAAATACTCCTCCCACGTTCAAGACACCGCAAACAACCTCGTTTTCCGCTACGACAACGAGCCGTACTGGGCGAACCTACCGAACTTCCCATTTCACAAACACCTACCCGATTCCGCCCGAATCAAGCCCCGAAATGACGCTTGAAATGGTCTTTGCGGAACTTGAGGCAATGCTTTCGTAATAGCTCTGGTTATCACAATGTTCTCCATTACTGCCAAACCTCACCATTGTCGCCTAAGCACCAGAGCCAACATCTCCGCCGAAGCAAACACCGCCCCCACCTACCGTACCACCACCAAACGCCCCACACTCTGCACCCCGCCCACCGTCAGGCGGTAGGCATACACGCCCGTCGGCAACCCGCGCACGTCCATGCGGAGGCGCTGCTCTCCGGCAGGAAGGAACGCGCTTTCACTGCGCCAGACCTCCGTACCGAGGGCAGAGTAGAGCCGCACCACAGTCTCGGCGGCGTGGGGCAGGGTGAAGGTGAGGTCGGCGTGGTCGCTGGCGGGGTTGGGGAAAGCGACGGAGGAAAGAATATTTATCTGTTTCTGCTCATTTCTTACGCCCACAACGGTAATTTCAGTGCGAAATAATCCATGCCCGCCAACACAAGTGTACAGAGTATTACCATCTTTTGCCAGCGTCGTAATCTTGCCTTTGGGCAGTGTTTGTGATAGGCGTTCCCATGTTGCGCCGAGGTTCGTGCTTTGATAAATGTTTTTGAGACTCGCCACAATAACAGTCGTACCGATATTGACAATCGCGTGAACTTCCGATGAATCCGGTAATCTCAACCGCTCCCATGTTTTTCCACTATCCGAAGAACGATAAAAATCAGGGCTGAGTGCATAGCCGTTTCCGGGTACAGTCGTGGCGGTTCTCATAATGACAATGCGCTGCGGATCAACCGTCGCAAAAACAATATTTCCGTTGATAAGCACTGTTGGGCGGATGATGCGATTTTGAAAGGGTTGCAAGGATGTCTGTAGTGTCCATGTTCTGCCAATGTCGGTTGACAGAAATACTCCTTTGTTCGTAGCCGCATAGACGGTGGAGCCTTGAAGAAAAAGATTTCTCACATTCGGTGGCGGAAAACCATAGTCAAAAGGCGACCCCGTAAGAGAGTTCGGGGAAAATGTTGCACCTTCATTGCGTGATTCCACTAATCCACCAAATACATCATAAAAGAGAATGCTATCATTACCAGCTACGACGTTTGCCGTGCCTATATTCCCGAGTGCAACAAAATTGCTTGGCGAGTTTTGTAAATGAGACTTGCTCAGAAATGTTACATATGGAGATGACCAAAGCAATGTTTGCGTTTGAATGATACCATTTCGCCCGATATTACTGATATTCACTGGTTTCCATGATTGCCCTTTATCTTGAGAAAAGAAAACCGAACCGAAATACGCAAACTCTGCATTTTCTGGTGCAAACATCGACGCTTCCTGAGCAAAGATCCCTGCGGAGGTTGGGCTGATGGGAAACAATGCCTGCGGGTACAATCCCTGCGATGCCGATGTCCACGTCCGCCCTTCATCCTCCGAGCGTACCATCAGGCTGTCGATTGAGAAGAGTACAGAGGAATTGGCGAGATCAATAAAAAAAGAATAACCCATTATAGGTTGCGTTGGTATCGGTTGCCAAGAATTACTGCTTGGAACAAAGACAAAGCCCCCTTTATCTGATGTTGAGATATACACGTTGTTTCGACTCGAAACAAGTGAATTGATAGACTTGCTGGGCAAGCCTTGTGTCATAAATTGCCATGAATTGCCATTATCGGTAGAGCGCAGTATCGTATCTCTCTGATTGAAGATATATCCTGCCCAAAGAGTATCGCCTTGTGCAATAAGACTACTGTTCACGCCTAAATTTCTCCATATTAACGTTTCCCATGTCTTGCCCGTATCAAGCGAACGAAGAAGTGTATTCGACCCTTGATATACCTGGTGAGGATAGAGAACAAAGATGCCCTTCCCATTACTTGTAACGTCTTGGATACGACCCAAACCTGCCAAAACAGATGATTGAGTCTTGCTCCATTGCGTGCCACCATCCTCAGATTTGTAGATGCCCCCGCTTGGTGTCAGTACTAAAAAGACCTGCCCGATAGCGGTAAAAAAAGCCATCGGCTCTCGCAATGAGGGTATTACTTGCCATGAACGCCCTAAATCGGTTGAACGGTAAGCAACATCATCATCAAAGAAAAAGAATATCTTGCCGGAACGATGCTGTGTTGCATAGAGTTTTAACTCAAGCCAAGTACCAGTGGGGCGATTTTTCAGTGGTAGCGTAGAATCGCCTACACGCAACCATGTTTTGCCATAATTTTCCGAACGAAAAACAGAGGCTTTTCCAACGCCGATAGCAACAGAATCGTGCATAGCGACAAAGCGTAGGGTTTCACTCGTTGGCAGCGTTGCTTGTTGCCAGTTGACTTGGGCGCTCAGAACCATTGCGTTTGCCCAAACCACGAGAATCACTGCATAACTACTGATAATGAAGGTTTTCATACTGTATAAAAATAGAAAATGGTAGAAGGCATTATTTCAGAATTATCATTGTCCGCGCCATTATCTGACCGTCCATTGCAAGGCGATACGTGTACGCCCCGCTTGCAAGATAGTGTGCATCAAAAGGAATGGTATATTCTCCCGCATCCATTCTTGCGTCGGCAAGGGTGCTGACTATTTGTCCCAAGGCATTATGCACCGTCAGTGTAACCCTTGAGGTGTGGTTCAGGACAAAGCGAATGTCTGTTTTTTCCGAAAACGGATTGGGATGATTTTGTGCAAGAGCAGTTTTGTCATTGGAAGTCTGTCTGCTGCCGTATTGCTGTTTTGGCGATTGATAGGCAGAAAGAGAGGCGGTAGATTTCTGCTCCGAACTCGCTGCAAG
>JAAFHM010000391.1 GCA_013298375.1 Ignavibacteria bacterium
TTGTTGTCAAATGGTATTTGGGGCGATTTTTTGTACGATGGATTGGCGGTTACACCGGCGATTGTCTGGGGGCAACGCAGCAAGTCGCGGAAGCCGCTCTGTATCTTGTTTTGACGGCAATTTTTCATGTTCAATCTCTTTAACCCTTCGGATAGTCCGCAATGCTTCTGACCCGCATAAAAGCTGAGTTTTTCAAGACCTATCACGCACTCGACCTTGATTTGAGCGTCCGCGACGACCAACCGCTTATTCTTATCGGCGGCGCGAATGGCGGTGGCAAAACAACCTTATTTCAAGCCATTTGCGGGGCGCTTTATGGTTTGAAAATTTCCACCGAACGAGAATTTCACGAGATGTACAATTCCGGCAATAACTCGCGGCAGGGCGCTTCAGAACAGGGAATTAAGCACATTACGCTGGAAATTCATTTCATGGGACATCTTTTCGGTGAGGAAAAACCGCACGTTCTCACCCGTCGCTATGAAATTTCAAATCTCAGCAAAAAAACGGAAGTTGTCGAATACATCACCGCGAATTTTGGCGGCTTGAAATACGCCTACAATACCGCCATGCCGCAGCGCGACCGCATGAAACATCAAACCGAAATTGCAAAAATTATCAAGGCAAATCTGCCCCAAGAACTGAGTCGGTATTTCCTTTTCGATGCAATGGAATCCGGCGCTTTAGTGCGTGAAGACGAGATACAGAGCGTCATTCGGGAGAATATTGAAAGCGTGATGGGCTTCGGAAAATATATTCAACTTGGGCGCGTGGCGGAATCCCTGAACAAGCGTTTTCAAGCCGAGCGCTTAAAAGTGGAAAACGAAAAGCATGAATATATGCGGCTTCTTGGCGAAAAACGTCAACTGGAAGCACGGGCGGCAGCATTAGAAGCCGAGCGCACGGCAGCATTGGAGTTTCGGAAAAAGAATACAACGCTCTACAATGCGCTTAAAACCGACGTTGACACGGAAATTGCATTGCATAAAACCATTGAGCAAACGAAAAAAGAAATCGAAGGAATTTTGAGTAAAGAACGCGCTTATCATAGCGCGGTGGAAGGTTTCATGCGGAGTTTCGACCAACACGTACTTTTGCCAAATCTTGCCGAAGCGCTGGGGCGTGAGATTCGGCTAGTGATTTCGACAAAAAATGCTCTGGAAAACGAGGAAGGAAGCACCCTACAGCCGGATGTTTTGAAGCGCCTTGTCCGCGAAACACTGCGATATTTGCAGAATGCCGAAAAAATGATTGCAGAAAGTCCATCGGGCGCGGAAGCCCTTGAAAACACGCTTGTCGAATATTTACGTGCCGGAGAAATGACATCATCTGCTCATATTGATTTTTTTGCCTTTTTGAATGGACAAGAAGTGCGAGCATTGGAAAACTTGATAACGGCGAAGCATACAAATCCTTTTTCGGCACTGCTTGAGCAAAAAGAGCAGCTTACAAGCCAACGGGAACGACTGCCAGCATTAGAGCAGAATCTTGAAGAATGGCGTAACCATGCGGCACAGAAGGATTTTTCGCTGATACGGATTTTTGAGCGAAACGAAGCCACAATAGAGCATTGCGAGGCAGAAAGCAAGCAGATTTCGACAGAACTCGCCACACTCGAAACACGCCTTCATGCTTTCGATATTCAAATGGAAAACACAGCCGACCCAAAGTATGCTGTTTTGCAGAAACTCAAAGCGTTTTTCCTTGAAACTGGCGAAGGATTGTTGCAAACGAAAAAGCGAAAAATCGAAATGACGATGATGCAAGACCTGAACATCAATCTTGTGCCGTATCGCGGCGTGATTGACCGCGTGGAAATATCGGATTCTTTGCATGACCTCACGTTCAAAATTTATCATACCAGCGGCAATGAAATTGTGCTAAACCAGCTCAACACCGCATCAAAACAGATTGTCGTACAGTGTTTGTTGAAATCGCTCCATGAGTTTGGCGAGTACAATCCGCCCGTGATGATTGATACCGTCATGGGCGCATTGGATGAGCAAAGCCGCCAGACGGTGCTTGAAAACTACTTCCCCGAACTTTCCCATCAAACAATTCTGCTGAGTTCCGACAGCGAAATACGCCCCGATACCGATTTAGTAAAGCTCGCACCATTTATTTCCCGCGCCTACACGCTCCGCCGCGACAAGGAGCGCCAAAGCACAGATATTGTCGAAGGGTATTTTGGAAAACGTGTGCATGAGGGCGTTGTGGAGGAAGCATTGGCGTAAGGTATGGAAAAGCAAGGCTTGATGAGCCGCCCGAAGAGGCACAGAGCCGATAAGACTCTGTGCGCTCTACAGCAGAAAATCGTCAGTTCCTAAGCCCCAGCATTATAGACGTGGACAAAAAGCGTTGTAGCAAATTCTTCAATCGTTGTCGGCGTAGTGCTTTCGGCAGTCCGAATTTCAGTGTTAAATACCCCTGTATTGATACCTTCCGACATAACGATAAAACCATCAGCAACACTTTCCGACAAGCCGCCTTGTACCATTGCGCCTCGTGCTTGGTCGTAAGGGAAGGTCACATAATTCAAATCGGGTTTGCCGATAGCTGCACCAAGGGCTTTGGTAACGTCGTTCATGGAGTAATCTTTTGCGCCGAGAATCGGAAGAATGGATTTGCCTGTGAAATCCAATGCTAAAAGTTTTTTTGTTGCAACTTCGGCAATATCTTTTGTTGCCACCAAAGGAAATACTTGATCACCACGAATGGCACCACCATTGATTCCCATACCTTTGATCATGCCAATATTTCCCAGCAAATTCTCGAAAAAGTAGGATGGACGCAGGTGGAGGACATTCACTCCTTCCAAAGCATTCAAGCGTTGTTCCTGACGTGCCAATCCCGCAACTATGCCGGTTTTTTCTTCAGTATGCCCGCCAACACTGCTAATATTGACGACGTATTTCACGCCAGAGGCTTTGATGGCGCTAGTGATGGATTCGCCCAAAGCGTTTTGCGCCGCAGGAACATCAGGCGTTGTGAAGCCCGTGGAAATCATCACCAAAACAGCTTTCGACCCGGTAAACGCTTTGGTAAGAAAAGCTGTATCATTCGCGTCGCCGACGAGGACTTCTGCGCCTTTGGTAGCAAATGCTTGTAATTTCTCTGCCGAGCGAGCAATCACGCGGACTTTTTCGCCCTTTGCCAATAATGCTTCGGTTACGCGGCTGCCGATATTGCCTGTTGCGCCAAGAATTGTGTACATAAATGCTTTCAAATAACTAGTGAAAAAAATACGGAAAGATTTGATACTTCAAAAATAAGCCTTATATTTGTTTAAGGCAAGTATGCACTAAAAAGTGCTTAACATTCTAAAAAGAGAGTATTGGATATAATCAAGGAGATTTGACCAATGAAATTTCAAATCAATGATAAAATATTTTTCTGTCCAATGCAATTAACGATGGAAGTTTTGGGTGGGAAGTGGAAATTGCTGATTCTCTGGCAACTCCAACAAGGCACAAAACGCTATGGTGAACTCCGCACGGCATTGCCAGAGATTACGCATAAAATGCTCACACAACAGCTTCGAGAATTAGAAGCCGACGGTATTGTGCGCCGCAAAGTTTTTCGCGTCGTGCCGCCGAAAGTCGAGTATTCGCTAACCGAAACAGGAGAACGCCTCTCTGGTGTGATGAAGTCCATGGCAGATTGGGCAAGTGTTTTTCGCGTCGAAGAAGCAGAATCAAAAAAAGGAAAAAAGGCAAAAACTGCTATTGATACAGTATCTACAAAAAAGCGCAAACAAGCGGCTTGAGGCTACATGAAGAAAGATTGAGAATTGTGTACCGGGTAAACCGTACTACGGCAGCGCTCATTCACTCCTCGGCCCGTAGCACGGAGAAGCGACTACCCTTCTTGAGTATAGATCCACTCTTGTTTCACCCTTTCATCATCACTTTGAAAAAATTCATGATCATTTCCGCCATTATTGTTGGGGTGTTCGCCGTCGGTGTTGCTGCAATATTGCAAACAAAGCCGTTCGGAAAACTCCCTTCCGGCAAACGTTTAGAGCGATTGCAACGCTCTCCGCAATACCACGATGGTGCGTTTCGCAATGCCTCTGAAACCCCGATGATGACAGGCGATGGCAGCTATTGGGAAAGCACAATAGAATTTTTTCAACGCAAAAACACCGAACCACCTGTTGCCGTACCTTCGGTCAAAACCAATTTGCTTACGCTGCCCGATTCTGTGCCGACGCTTGTGTGGTTCGGGCATTCGGGGTATTTGCTGCATATTGACGGCATGAATATTCTCATTGACCCTATTTTTGCAGAAAGCATTTCGCCTGTGCCGTGGTTTCTCAATAGTTATGCCGGAGCATCAATTTATTCTACCGATGATTTGCCGCCATTGGATGCCGTCATTATTTCCCACGACCACTACGACCATCTGAACTACGAAACCATCACCAAAATCCATACAAAAACGAAGCATTTTTACGCTCCGCTTGGCGTTGGGGAACACCTTGCTTACTGGGGCGTAGAGGAAAGCAAGATTACGGAAATGGATTGGTGGGAGAGCGTTGCTCTCGCTAACGGCGCACAACTGACGGCAGCCCCGGCGCGGCATTTTTCGGGACGTGGGCTTATCGGCATGAAAACACTTTGGGCATCGTTTGTGCTGAAAACGGCGCATCATTCCTTGTATATTGGCGGCGATTCTGGCTACGACACGCATTTCAAGACCATCGGTGAAAAATTTGGTCCCTTCGACCTTGCTCTACTGGAATGCGGTCAGTACAACACCAAATGGGCGCTTATCCATCTCAT
>JAAFHM010000394.1 GCA_013298375.1 Ignavibacteria bacterium
TTACTATGGAATGCGAGCCATTCTCATCTTGTATATCGTTGCGCCGATGAGCGATGGTGGCTTAGGATTAAGCACCAAGGCGGCAGCCGCTATTTACGGAACCTACACAATGTGGGTGTATTTATTAGCATTGCCAGGTGGTTTTATTGCCGACCGATGGCTAGGGGCAAGGCGGGCTGTGGTCTGGGGCGGCGTAATTATTGCATTGGGTCATTTTGTCATAGCGCTCGTCGCCGTCATCAGCGAAATACAGCTTTTTTATGCCGGATTAGCACTTATCACCATTGGCACTGGACTGCTCAAACCCAGTATTAGTGCGATGGTTGGGGAATTATATCCCGATGGCGATGAGCGGCGCGATGCGGGTTTTTCGCTGTTTTTTATGGGTATCAACATTGGCGCGGCTGCGGCACCGATTTTATGCGGTTTTCTAGCACAACATCCCGTGTTTAAGGCATGGTTGTTGAGTGTGGGACTGAATCCCGCGCACTCATGGCATTGGGGCTTCGGAGCGGCTGGAATCGGCATGGTTATTGGCTTGGTGCAGTTTCTTGTCTCGCAAGACCGCTTCCGGGCTGTCGGCGAATGCAAACACGAGCAAAGCGCTTTTATGAGCGCAAACAATCTTTTCCAGCCGCTTTCTGCCCAGCAGTGGCGGCGCATCGGTGTTATCGGCATTCTTTTCCTTTTTACGGTGATTTTCGGTATTGTTTCCGAACAAGCGGGGTCGAGCATGAATCTCTTTGCTGATCGCCTGACGCGCACGAGCGTTTGGGGCTGGGAGTTTCCTTCCAGTTGGTTTCAATCGGTAATTCCGATTTATGTGATAATTCTCGCGCCTTTGCTCTCGCGTCTCTGGATGCGGCTTGGAGAGCGGCAGCCCTCGTCACCGGCGAAATTTGCCCTAAGCCTTCTCTTTGTTGGGTTAGCATTTAGCGTTATGGTGGCGGCATCCGTAGCGGCGCGGCATGGGGAAGTCAGTCCGCTCTGGCTTTTGGGGGCATTTTTTCTGCAAGAAATTGGTGCTGTTTTGCTGAATCCAACGGGACTGAGCGTCGTCACAAAACTTGCTCCGGTGCATCTTGTCGGGGTAATGATGGGCGTGTGGTTTTTGGCAAGCGCCGTTGCAAGCCGCATCGCTGGGCATTTAGCGGGTTTTTTTGACGAGAATAATACGGATTTTTTGGCGCAATATTTTGGCGGGCTTTCGGGGGTGATGATTCTGGCGGCGCTACTTCTGGCGCTTCTCACCCCTCGCATACGCCGTATGATGGCGGGAGTGCGGTGAATGTCCATGTTCTATCGGAAAGCATAAAGAAAATCAATTCCTTTCGGACAGGATTGGCTAGACGAGCGTATCATACAGTTTGCGGAGCGTCTGCACGTCTTCCCATGTTGCCTTTTTCCATTCGGGATTCCGCAGCAGTGCGGCAGGGTGATAGGTGGCTATCATCGGGATTCCACGAAATTCCAGCGTTTGCCCGCGAATAGCGCCCATGGTGTGTTTCGATTTCAAAAGCGTATTGACGGCAGTAAGTCCAACAGCAAGAATGACTTTGGGCTGCACAAGGTCAATTTGCTTGTACAGATACGGCTCACATTCGGCAACTTCGTCGGCTTCGGGGCGACGATTTTCCGGTGGGCGGCATTTGATGATATTGGCAATATAGACATCCTCACGGTGAAACTGAATTGCCTCCAAAATCTTGGTCAAAAGCTGCCCCGCACGCCCGACGAAAGGCTCACCTTGAGCATCTTCATCGGCTCCGGGAGCCTCACCGATAATCATCAGTTTAGCGTTGGGGTTACCCGTCCCAAAGACAAAATTGGTGCGTGTTGCGCCGAGTTTGCAATTTTGGCATTGATGAATGTGGTCATAGAGCAGAGGCAGACTGGAAGCATTTTTCCAAGCGGTGTCGCGTGTTCGTGATTCTTGTTTCATGGCAAGAGGATTTGGAAGTGAGGGTAACGCAGAAGCGGTTTCTGGCGCAGTCGATGGTGAAGGAGCCGTAATGCCCGTGCGCTCTCGTGCCGTCGCAGCGTAGGCAATATCTCCGCCAAGTGCTTGGCGTTGGAGCAGATAGCGCTCAATACGAGAAAAAATAGTGTCGGGATGACTCATAACAACAGGGTTTTTGCAAATATGCTCAGAAAAATTGCCGTAGAAGAGAAATTTTGTGTAATCTAAGGGCTGTTTTGTTAAAACACAAATGATTTGCTTGCTTGCAAACAATACCTTCAAAAAAAACATAATTCTCAGTACAAAACGACGTTATCCGAGTCCTCCGTATCACACTTCGAACGATATGCCAAAGCCATAAGTAGAACAGGAACAGTCAGAACAAGAAACAAACTTGACCACACTATACCGCCAATGACTGTTGCCCCCAGCGTTTGCCAGAACCCATGCTGAGATTGCAGCACAAGCGGAAGCATTGCTAAAACTGTTGTGCAGCCCGTTATCAGCACGGGGCGCACTCGGCGGAAACTCATTTCCGCTAATCTATCCAGTGCGGTAGATTTCTGTGAAAGGGTGTTATGCCGAATGTGATAAACCATCACAATCGCAATATTTACCGCCAGACCAATCAGCAAGAGCATTCCCGCGTAAGCGCCTCTATCAACGCTAAAGTCGAACCACCACAGCGAATAAACCGCCCCCATTAGAGCGATAGGAATAGTACAAATAATTATGAGCGGTAGCCGCAAGGATTCAAATAGTGCTGCGCCAATCATAAAAATTAACAACACCGAAAGTAAGAGTACGTTCAGAATTTCGAGTTGCTGCTCCTCGCCAAAAGAGAATCCGCCACTGACCGCTTCCAAACTGTATCCCGGTCGTACGGGAATTGATGCAAGCACTTGTTTTAGGTATTCTTCGCCATACCTATACGGTCCTTGAAATTCAAAGGTAATCGTTCGGACGTACTGCCGATTTTCTCGAAAAATTTTTGCTAACGCTTTGCGCTCCGTGAGCGATGCAATACTTCCCACTTTACTTATCTTGCCTCCCAAACCGCTTGAAACCTCACGTTCCATAAGTGCGAATGCCTGATTGTTCTTATAGCCTTCGTATTTCACATCATACGAAATTTCTTCATTGCCCAAGCGAAACGTGCTGCCACCGAGTGCGCCGATAGCATTCATGCGCACCATCGGCAGAACCTGTTCAATCGTCGTGCCGCTTCGTTTCAGTCGTTCACGGTCAATAACAAGAATTTGCTCAAATACTTCGGGGTCGCCCCAGAATGCCGAGCGGTCAATATCCACCTGCGCTACACGCGGATTCCGCTCCAACGCACGACGGAATTTCTCTGCGAGTTGCTTCACATCGTCGTAGTTGAAGCCTTTCGCCGTAACAGCAAAGGAAACAGGCGCACCGCCAAAGCCCGTACTGAAAGCCTCGCCATAGCCGAAAACACTTACTTCCAAGCCGCCCATCCGTGTCGCGTACGCCGTCAGATAATTCTTCAGTTTGTAGGGAAATGAGCGGTCGGCGAGGTTTTTGGGAAACTCCACGCGCAAATACGCCGTTTCTTCGTTTATGACCGATGTACTCAGAAGTTTGACGTTGCTCCCGTACTGCATGATTTCTCGCTCCAATGCCGCCGCAAGTGTGTTGATGCGGTCTATACGGTTGCCGTTTGGAAGTTTCATATACACCATCAAATACTCTTCGCCCCCGATTTGCCACACGTCCCCACGTGGAAGCCGATTCGTGAAGATATTCCATGCACCGCCTAAAGCATTTTGCAGATACGGTTTGCAATAGCCATAGAGCGGTGAATCAAAGACCGCATTGTAGCCGGGTGCGAGATACGGAACGTCAATCGTTGGCGGAAGGAGCCATAGCGGAATACCTGCCAATAGCAGCAGAATCGTCATGCTTGTTTTCCGAAATCTCGCCATAACGCGCACAACAAAGGCATACACACGAAAAACCATTCCACTCCACAGAGCGATGCCGCCGCTCTCGGCGTGATGACGTGCCCTCACAGGCAGCCAATATCGGCACAACATCGGCACAAGGCAAATGGGGTAGTGGTATAAATTTACATGATTTTATGTAAGTTTGTAAGAAATAAAGACGTTTAATTCCCTACACCGTTCCAATATGATTACCGAAACCCATACCCACCACTGCGGAAAATGCGGCAGTACCAATATTGTTCGCAATGGCATCAATCGTTGTGGCAATCAACAGTATTTGTGCAAAGATTGTCGCACCTGCCGCGTTCTCTCACCGAAAAGCGTCGGTTACAGCGCAGAGCGACGAGAAGAAATTCTTGCCATTTATCAAGAGCGCAGCAGTATGCGTGGCGTAGAACGGGCAACCGGTGTATCTCGGCGTACATTGGCAACGTGGATAAAAAAAAAGTCGCTCTCTCACCAACGATAGAAGAAACACTGCTTCCGGCAGAGCCGGATGATGTACTGGAACTTGATGAGGTCTGGTCATTTGTCCAAAAGCGTGCGAACAAACGTTGGCTCTGGAGGGCAATCTGTCGCAGGACACGCCAGATTGTTGCTGCCGTCGTGGGCGACCGCAGTGCCAAAACGTGCCAGAAGTTGTGGGATTTGATACCGGAATCCTACCGACGCTGCCACAGCTACAGTGACTTTTGGGAAGCATATTCCATTGTCTTCGACGAGGAAACGCATCGTTCTGTTGGTAAAGAAACAGGAGAGACTGCTCATATGGAGCGGTGGAACAACACCCTGCGTCAACGTGTGGGGCGTTATGTCCGTAAAACCCTC
>JAAFHM010000373.1 GCA_013298375.1 Ignavibacteria bacterium
CTGGCACTTATTGAAGAGTAACGCTTATTCCTCACATTTTCACGAACCATGATTGAATCTCATTTCCCCACCCTCCACCCTTTCCGACGCGGCAAAGTACGCGACGTGTACGACCTCGGTACGAAGTTACTGATGGTTGCCAGTGACCGTATTTCCGCCTTCGATGTCGTGATGGCACAGCCCGTACCGCAAAAAGGCGCACTTCTGACGAGTATTTCCCTCTTTTGGTTCGCACAAACACGCCCGATTGTGCGCAATCACTTCATCACTGCCAATGTGGACGAATATCCGGCGGAATGCAGTCAATATGCCGATGAATTGCGCGGTCGTTCAATGCTTGTTGAAAAAACAGCACCATTGGCGATTGAGTGCGTCGTGCGGGGATATTTGGCGGGGTCGGGCTGGAAAGAATATCAAGCATCGCAAACTGTTTGCGGAATCAAGCTCCCAAGCGGTCTAGAAGAATCCTCGCAACTCCCAGAGCCAATTTTCACACCCGCTACGAAAGCTGAAACAGGGCATGATGAAAATATTTCTTTTGAAGAAGCGGCGCTTATCGTTGGGCAAGAAACAGCAGCATTGGTGAGGGATTTGAGCCTACGGCTTTATCAATTTGCGGCAGATTTTGCGGCAAAGCGGGGGATTATTCTGGCAGATACGAAATTTGAGTTTGGAGTGGACAGCACAGGAGAAATTATTTTGATTGACGAAGCACTTACGCCCGATTCTTCACGCTTTTGGCTCAAAGAAGAGTGGCAGCCGGGCAAACCGCAAATGAATTTCGACAAACAAATTCTACGGGATTATCTCGAAACGCTAGACTGGAACAAGCAGTATCCGCCACCAACCTTGCCACAAGCGATTGTCGAAAAGACTGCTGCGAAGTATCAAGAAGCGCTGGAACGCTTGACGAAATAAACCACTGATGATTTGGTCATGATTGAGGGTCTGCCTTCTTAGGCAGGCTCTCGTTTCTGAAGAGCGGTTTTGTGCTGCACCGCACTAGGCGCTGTACCGAGAGCCTCGCTAGGAAGCGAGGCCCTCGAAACTGGCTGGCTACGATGGTAATACTATTCCGCTATAAATTTCCCCGCCGCGCCTGTTCGCGCTCAATCGCCTCAAAGAGCGCTTTGAAATTCCCTTTGCCAAAGGATTTCGCACCTTTGCGTTGGATAATCTCAAAAAACATCGTCGGACGGTCTTGAACAGGCTTCGTGAAGATTTGTAGTAAATAGCCTTCTTCATCGCGGTCAACAAGAATATTCAAGTCTTTGAGTGGCTGTAAATCCTCTTCAATCGCACCAACACGCTCAAGCAAGTCTTCGTAGTAGGTCTCCGGTACTGTCAAAAACTCCACACCGCGTTTGCGAAGTTCGCCGACGGTATGCAGAATGTCTTTGGTCTCAATAGCAATATGCTGAACGCCAGCGCCTTCGTAGAACTCCAAATACTCGTCAATCTGCGATTTACGCTTGCCTTCTGCCGGTTCATTAATGGGGAATTTCACATAACCATTGCCATTGGATACTACTTTCGACATCAGTGCCGAATATTCCGTCGAAATATCACTATCATCAAACGTGATAAGGAGTTTGAAGCCCATCGCATCTTCATAAAATTTCACCCATTCGTCCATTTTGCCCAATTCCACATTGCCAACGCAATGGTCAACGTGTAAGAGTCCGACTGGCGTTGTGGGAAAGAAACTCTGGCGCGGCTCATAGCCTGGCATAAACGTCCCTTTGTAGTTCTTTCGCTCAACAAAGGTGTGAAGCGTCTCGCCGTAGGTGTGAATTGACGCAACAACGACTTCACCGTGTTCGTCCGTCAGTGTACGCGGCGGCGCAGCAGGTGTAGCGCCACGATTGACGGTTTCATACAATGATTTTTCAGCATCATCCACCCACAGTGCCATGACTTTCACGCCGTCACCATGTTTGCGGACGTGTTCGGCGATGGGCGAATCGGAGCGCGTTGCTCCGGTGATAATCAAGCGCACTTTGTTTTGCTTCAGAACGTAGGAAACACGGTCTCGAACACCCGTTTCCGGTCCTGCGTAGGCGATACATTCAAAGCCAAAGGCTGCTTGATAGTAATACGCTGTTTGCTTGGCATTGCCGACGTACAGTTCAAGATAATCGGTGCCATTGAGCGGCAAAAAATCAACAAGATGTGCTTGTGCTGGCGCTTGGGCGAGTGTTTGAGTGGATTCCATGGACGGCGTTGAAATGAAGAGTTTTATGAAAAATTGAGCAAGGATAAAAAAATGCCATTGAGAAGGTGCATTTGCCTAAAGCGATTTAATACTGCGGATTCTTCTCCGGCATCGGCAAAGATCCGGGAATGCCCATAAGCGGAAAATCTTTGCGGAGCGGGTATAACGGCTCGGCGGTTTCGGGATCAACAAAGTCCTCCGGCATATAGAAACGGCGCAAATCGGGATGACCGTCAAAAATAATGCCGTACATATCAAATGTTTCGCGTTCGTACCAATTTGCCGCTTCGTAAATGCCTGTCACTGATGGGCAGTGCGGGTCGTCGTATTCGTCCAAGCACACTTTGAGACAAATCCGCGTGGTCGTTGCTAGAGAAAAAAGGACATACACGGTTTCAAAACGGTTTTTACGGCGGAAATAATCCACCGCCGTAATGTCAATAAGAAGGTCAAACGCCGTGCGTGGATTTTGTTGAAGTTCGCGCACCGCCTCAAGAAGGTCGCCTTTGTCAATCATAAAGGTTGTCTCGCCGCGATGCTCAATCACGTCAACCGTGCCGCAAATCGGCGCGAGAACTTGCAAAATCGTCTCTTTTGTTAGTGCCATAGTTTGACCAAAAATAGAGGGGGTGAGAAAAATTAAATTTTTTCTTTTTCATTGATTTCTGAGCTTTTGGCATCATTTTTGAGGTATTCAGGTACAGTTCCGATAACATAATCCCAAAGCGGATTGCTGACCCCGTATGCTGTATCGCTGTCTTGGTAGTGATGGCGCATATGGTACGTTTTCAAAAAACGACCAAATTTGCTTTTCATTGGCAAGTGATGGGTGGCGTAATGAATGGAATCATAAAGCATATACCCAACAATAAAGCCACAAAAAACGCCATTGGTATATGCTCCCAAAGCAGCATAAAACGCACCATAGAACAGTAAGGCAAGCGGAATACTGACGAGTAGCGGCATGACAAGGCGCGTGGAATCACGCGGATAGTCGTGGTGAATACCGTGAACCAGAAAATGTACTTCTTTGCCAATTTCTGATTTTGGATGATAATGAAACACCCAACGGTGCAAAACATACTCCGTCAACGTCCAAACGGCTACGCCTACGGCAAACAGACCTAGCGTCCAAAGTGCGCCCAGCGCCAAGACGGAAAAATATGCTGTTGCAGCAG
This sequence comes from Ignavibacteria bacterium, assembly GCA_013298375.1. Taxonomy (GTDB): domain Bacteria; phylum Bacteroidota; class Ignavibacteria; order Kapaibacteriales; family UBA4661; genus PH2015. The sequence continues at coordinate 3,394 of JAAFHM010000373.1, forward strand.
TAACAGGAATAAAGGTTACAAGCGGTGTTACGGGATGGATGTGAGAAAAATATTCGAGAACGGGATTCTGAAAAAGAGGTATGGTCTCGTCTTTATTGGAGACAAAACGCCCTTTTTTTGTGGCTTGTTCATGCGCTTGAATGCGATGTGCTTCCATAAAATGGTGGTAATGATGAAAAAGGTGAAAGAGAAGGAAATGCAAACGATTATGACCGTATATCATGACCGCTTACAAAAAATATCATCAAATTTGCAAAATCTCTTCCGTTCTTGTGCGATTTTCCATGAACGGTAACAGATTTTTACTAAATTACGGAATAATTTGGAAACATAATGCACGAAATTTGCCCCCTCTCAGCTTTGGTGCATTGATGACTACTCAATAATAACTCACGCGAAACTCTGTGGCAGTGCGGTTCTCCGCGTTTTTCTTAGCGGCTTTTTACTGAAGGATACAGCCATGCCCGTACAAACTTATTGGTGGATAGGCTTCCACATTTTTATTTTTCTCATGTTAGCGCTGGATCTCGGCGTTTTTCATCGGAAAACTCATACCGTTTCCATGCGCGAAGCACTCTCGTGGAGCGCTGTTTGGATAAGCCTTGCACTTGCCTTTAATATTGGGGTGTATTTTGTGATGGGGCACGATGCAGGACTGGAATTTCTCGCCGGATACCTCTTGGAAGAATCACTTAGTGTTGACAATCTCTTCGTTTTTCTTCTCGTATTTTCCTATTTCAAAGTTCCCGCTGACTATCAACACAAAGTTCTCTTTTGGGGGATTGTTGGAGCGTTGATAATGCGAGCTTTATTTATTGGCGTTGGGGCGGTACTGATTGCACAATTTCATTATGTCCTCTATCTTTTTGGTATTTTTCTCGTTATCACGGGGATTCGCATGGCATTTGACAAAGGCGAAGAGGTCAACCCCGAAAATAATATCCTCGTCAAACTCTTTCGCCGCTTCTTTCCTGTCAGCGATAAATATCACGGCAGCAATTTTTTCATTATTGATAACGACGGTGTGCGCAAAGCGACGCTACTCTTTATCGTTTTGCTCATTGTTGAAGCAACCGATATTCTCTTTGCCGTGGACTCCATTCCAGCAGTTTTTGCCGTGACGCAAGACCCCTTTATCGTCTATACGTCGAACATCTTTGCCATTCTTGGCTTGCGCTCCTTGTATTTTGCGCTTGCCGGAATTATGAATCTTTTCCATTACCTCAAATTCGGGCTTTCGATTATTCTCACCTTTATCGGGGTGAAAATGTTGGTTGTGGATTTGTATAAAATTCCCACAAGCGCAGCACTCGGCTTTGTCGTATTTGTCCTTGTGGCATCGGTTATTGCTTCGGTCATCTGGCCCAAAGCAGAAGAATCGAAAGAAGCCGAACAAAACGTCTAAACAACTGTTCTGCAATGATCTATTTCATTTCCGACCAGCATCTTGGTCTTGGTGAGCGCACCGCCGACAAACAGCGTGAGCGCGACCTTCTGCAATTTTTAACCCTAGCAAAGCCGCACTGTGAGCGGCTTTTTGTTTTGGGGGACTTATTTGATTATTGGTTTGAATATGAAACCGTTGTCCCCAAATACCACGTGCGCACTCTTGCGGCGCTGGCAGACTATGCCGATAGCGGAATCACGGTGGATTATCTCATGGGAAACCACGACTTTGGGCATCAGACATTTTTTGAAGAAGAACTGGGCATCACCATTCACAAAGGCGACCTCGCTCTGGCGCTCCACAACAAGCGCTTTTACC
>JAAFHM010000123.1 GCA_013298375.1 Ignavibacteria bacterium
TCAAAAATGATGTTCTTTTCACATCGTATTCTTGCTCAACATCGGTAAAATGTGAATCACCATCAACTTCAATCACCAAGGTTTTTTCGGAACAATAAAAATCAACAATATAGTTACCAAGCGGCTTCTGGCGTAGCCAGCGTACCGAATGAATGCGTAAAAACTCAAACCATAGTTTACGCTCGGCTAAAGTCATTGATTTGCGTAATTCTCTTGCTCGTTCCTTCAAAGCAGGATTATACGGGATGTACAATATTGATTCTTCCATGTTTTTGTTATCAAATCTCTCGTTCTATTTATTGAGAGCAGGGCTGCTATGTTTTGCAAAAGCAATGTAATCTTGATGCAGTCTACGGCAAATCCCCCGTTCCCCCTTTATCAAGGGGGCGAATGAGTGAAGTGGCTTTCACAACATCATGTAAAAAGAACTTAACAGCCCTGCCCTTTGTTTATCCCAAATCTACACCACAGACACCAAGTCCATTTTATTCGCCTCGTCTGCACAAATAATCGCCATGCTGACGATTTCTGCAACATCCGCCGTGCGCTCCAGCACGTGAACAGGGCGATTCATGCCCATCATAATTGGTCCGATGTATTCCGCGCCGCCAATGGTTAGAAGCAGCTTGTAGGCGATATTGGCAGAATTGAGGTCGGGGAAAATCAGGACATTCGCATTGCCTTTGATGGCGCTGAAGGGGAACTGCTCCGCCACTTTTGCATCGTCAAATGCCGTATCAGCTTGCATTTCGCCGTCAATGATCAGGTGCGGACGCTTTTGCTTGACGATTTGATACGCCTTGCGAACAACTTTTGCATTTCCTTCGTCGGATGAACCAAAATCGCTGAAAGACAGCATCGCCACACGCGGCTCAACATCAAAGCGCTCTGCGACATCGGCGGTCATCATCGCAATATCCGCAAGGTCTTCCGGAGTGGGATGGACGCAAACGGTGGTGTCGGCAAAAAAGAGCGTATCGCCTTGCTTAGTGATGATGATGTGAATGCCCGCCAAACGTGAATATCGCTTGTCAACGCCGATAATTTGCAGCGCAGGGCGCACCGTTTCGTCGTAGCGCATATTCAAGCCCGAAATCATACCGTCGGCATCGCCTGTGGCGACCATGAGCGTTCCGTAATAAATTCTGCGTGTCAAAAAGCGTTGTGCTTGTTGCAGCGTCATCCCGCGCCGCGAGCGCTTACTCATCAAAAACTCTGCATAGCGCTCAATATCAGGCGATTTGAGTGTATCAATGATGCGGATATTCTCAAGATTGATGTTCTGTTCGCTGGCGATACGCTGAATAATTTCGGTGCGTCCTATCAAAATCGGCGAGGCAATACCGTCGTCGGCAATGACCTCCGCAGCGCGTATAATCTTGGGTTCTTCGCCTTCGGTCAGCACAATACGTTTTTTGTCTTTGCGCGTTTGCAAGCCAATAGCGATGCTGGAAAGCAATTGCTTTTTCTTTGCTTGCCGCCCTTCGAGTTGTTGCTTGTATGCCTGCAAATCCAACGTCGTAATACGCGCCACACCGCTATCAATCGCCGCTTTTGCCACCGCCGGAGCGACGGCAGTCAGCACGCGCGAATCAAACGGCTTCGGAATAATATACTCTCTGCCAAAGCGAATTGCTTCGCCGCCATAGGCACGAAGCACCGAATCCGGCACGGCTTCTTTGGTGAGTTTCGCAATCGCATAGACCGCCGCAAGTTTCATCTCGTCATTGACTGCTTTGGCGCGAACATCAAGCGCACCGCGAAAAATGTAGGGAAAGCCGAGGACGTTGTTCACCTGATTCGGATTGTCGCTGCGTCCGGTGGCGCAAATGATGTCGTTGCGCACCGATGCGGCTTCGTGGTATGGAATTTCGGGGTCAGGGTTTGCCAGTGCGAACAAAATCGGATTTGGCGGCATGGATGCAACCATTTCTTTGGAAATCAAACCGCCTTTGCTTAACCCCAAAAACATATCGGCAAATTTCATCGCCTCAGTGAGCGGAATGTCCTTGTCGCCGTTGACAAACGCAGCTTTGGGTTCGTCCGCTTTGATATTACGCCCTTTGTGGACTAAGCCTTTGCTGTCGAACATGAAAATATTTTCGCGTTTCACGCCGAGCTTCACATACAAATTCGAGCAGGCAATCGCTGATGCGCCCGCACCGCTGACGACGACTTTGATTTCCTCCAATTTTTTTCCCTGAATTTCACACGCATTCAGCAACCCCGCGCTGCTAATGATGGCGGTTCCATGCTGGTCGTCGTGCATGACGGGAATATTCATGCGGCGCTGGAGTTCTTGCTCAATATAGAAACACTCCGGCGCCTTGATGTCTTCAAGATTGATACCGCCAAAGGTTGGCTCTAAATTGGCAACGGTGGTAATAAATTCTTCGGGATCTTGGGTGCTGATTTCAATGTCGAATACGTCAATGTCGGCAAATTTTTTGAAGAGTACGCCTTTGCCCTCCATAACGGGTTTTCCCGCCGAAGCGCCGATGTTTCCTAGCCCCAAGACAGCAGTGCCGTTGGAAATAACGGCAACAAGATTGCCTTTTGCGGTGTATTCATAGACGAGTTCTTCATTTTCGGCAATGGCACGGCACGGCTCGGCTACGCCCGGCGAATAGGCGAGTGATAGGTCGAATTGCGTGTTGCAGGGCTTGGTTGGGATAACTTCAATTTTCCCTTTGCGCCCTTGTGAATGATAATCAAGAGCCTCTTGGACGTGGATTTTACGCTGTTTCATACAAAAAAGTGACGAATGATAAAATGATGAATGGATTTAACAACTGTTCAGGTATTTTACGTGGAAGCGAGACCTTCGTTAAGAAACGAAAGCCTCGCGGGGACGGCTTCTTGCGATGCTCTCGCTCACCTCGCGGGATGTGAAATAGCAACAACGAAGCGGCACAAAATCACGATGCAAAAGCCGAATTTTAAAGGTCGAGCCAGCGATACAAACACCGCTCTACTTCGTCCATATCCTGCGGCGTAAGCACTCCTAAATGTTGAAGAAACTGCTCCGCTTTGAGCGCCGTTATGCGCTGCGTATTAAAAACACCATCGCTGATAAAGCGTGTGGTGACGGGCGCATCAAACTCCGTCTCGGCAGTGCGGGCTTCGTGCGGAATTACCGCAACAAGTGGCATCACGCCGTCTTCGTCTTCGCGGCTGACAATAAGCGCCAACGAAGGCGATTCGGCAGCGCTAAGGCGCACAAACCATACGTCTCCACGATGAAATTGCTGATTCATTTGAAAACTCCTGAAAAACAAACGGTGAAATACACTACCACAACACGCTGCCGAAAGATACAGGAAAAGCATTTCTTTTCAAAGTGTTTCTTTCCATCATCTTTGAATACACGGGAGGAAAAGTGCGGAATTGTAAAAACTTTTGTTGCGCTTGAAAAAATCCGATTGTATCTTGCGAGGAATCTTGCGTCAATGCTGTTTTCTGCTATTGTCTTGGAGTCGTCACCATGGAACTTCGTCATTTGGAGCAATCGGAACTTCTCGCGCTAGTCAGCGTGATTGAGCGCGTGGTGATGGCAGATAAATTGCTCAATGAGCAGGAAGAAGATTTTGTGCGGTATCTGATGGATGCTATTGGTCAGGAGCGCTATATTGACCTTTTAGACGACCTCGACCGAAGTTCCGGCGAAGAAGATTTACGCTTGATGCTCTCTCAAATTACCGACCCCGATACACGAGAAATTATCTACGGCACGGTGCTGGAAGCAAGCACCATCAACGCTCTTGTTGGCGAAAACACCGAATTTATGGACTGGCTTGCCGCCGCATGGAATCTGGATATTCGGATTGATAATATTTCCGATGTGAAATAACGCATAATGACCGTCATTACCTCTCTCGACGACCCGCGCATAGCGCCCTACCGCAGTTTGCGCGAGCTTTCCCGTCGCACCGCCGACGACCGACTTTTTATCGTGGAAAATAGCAAGGTTATTCGGCGTTTACTTAAAAGCGATTGCGCCGTCCGTTCTTTTTTTGCAACACCTCACTACTACGAAGAATTGGCAACGCTCTTGGCAGCAAAACAGCTTGCGCCGGAACAGTGTTTTGTGGCAGATGAAGCGCTGATGAGCCGCATCGTGGGCTATGCGCTGCACGAAGGCGTAATGGCGCTGGCACTTGCACCTGAAATGCCGTATTTGCTGCCAAATCTTCGCACGATAGAACTTCCCGCCGTGTGTTTATGCGGTCTGGCAGACGCAGAAAATGTCGGCGCGATTGTGCGGAATTGTGCAGCATTTGGTGTACGAAGTTTGGTGGTGGACAATGCCACGTGCAGCCCGTATTTACGCCGTGCGGTACGTGTTTCCTTGGGTGGAATTTTCGCCCTGAGCGTCTATCGCACAGAAAATCTTGCCGAGACGTTGACGGAAATCAAACATTTGCGCCCATCCATGCGCACGATTGCTTTGGAAACACGTCCCGATGTGCATCGGCTGGACTCGTATTCCATTTCGCAAGAAAGTATGCTACTCTTTGGTAGCGAAGGTGCAGGCATTGCGGCGGAAGTGCTGGCGGCGTGTGATGCCGTTGTGCAAATACCCATGCAACCGCTTCCCGCCTTCGATGCCGTCAATTCGCTGAATGTTGCTGCGTCAACGGCAGTTGCCTTATATCATCTGGCAAACGGCGCATCGGCGTAAGCGCCGGAGTGGATACAAAATTTGAATCTTCAATACTCAGAATCTCACTTTTCATTTCTAGGAGGAAATCACGATGGGCTTAAAATGGTCAACCCGCCAATGGGCGATGCGCGAAGTCGCCAAAACCGTTCGCTCAATCAATGTTCCGGCTCCAAAGCCGAAGCCACGCGGCTTCTGGCTGGATTTTGTGTTTAATATGCGGAACGTGTATTCAACGGCTTCGATTTTTGGGCTGGTAGCGCTTATTTACTTCTCTCCGGGAAATATTGAGATTTTTGATCCGATTCAGAAAGCGCTATCGGACTTTAGTTTTAACGATATTGTCTTTGCTGATTGGCGTAAAGAAAGTGAGCCTGTTGACCAAAATATTATCATCGTCAATGTCGGGCGAAACCGAGCAGAAATAGCGTCTCAAGCAAAAATTCTTGCTGCAATGCAGCCCAAAGTCATCGGCATTGACCCGATATTCAGTAGCGAAAAAGAACCAGAGATTGATCTCGCTTTGATAGATGCACTGCAATCCGCCAAAAGCGTCGTGCTTTCTTCGCAGTTGTCGGTATTACAGGAAAAAAGCAAAACATCCGTTGAAAAATTCACTCACGTACAGGCTCCTCACCCCAAATTTCGACTGCCCAATGTAAGTTTTGGTCATGCTAATTTCTCAACACAAGGCGCTGCCGCTACAGCGCAGACCATTCGTAAGTTCGAGCCACAATATACCGTCGGCGATTCAGTCCTTTCTGTTAAAGACACAACTATCAATGCTTTTGCTCTGGAAGTAGCCGAACGTTTCAAACCCGGTATTGTCCAACAACTCAAAGCACGAGGCGCAGAGCAAGAACTTATCAATTTTCGCGGAGGTTTGAACAAATTCATTTTAATTGATATTGAACCGGGCATGGCAGTTGATTCTGCCGTCGCTATGTATGGTGCTTTAGTCAAAGATAAAATTGTCTTACTTGGTTTTATGGGACAGCCCTTTAACAATCCGAGTGATATTCGCAATAAATTTTATACACCATCTTCAGACCAATATGTGGGCAAAAGCGTTCCCGATATGTACGCAATTGTTCTTCACGCAAATATTATTTCCATGCTTACCCAAGGCGAACTTATTGACAAGATGCCCGAGTGGGCTGGCTACGTGATGGCAATTATTGTCTGCTATCTGAATATGGCGCTATTTCATTGGATTAATATTAAACTCCCAAGTTTTGCCGGTGGGGAAACAAAATTGATTCAACTTCTGCAATCAGGCTTGCTTGTTGGTGGCTCAATGTATGTGCTTTTCCAAGCTCATTATCAAATCGAAGTTTCTCTCACCTTAGCGATTATTCTTATTTCCGGCGACGTAATGGAAATCCACGAAAGCTCGGTAAAACGGCTCATTGAGCGAATACAGGATAATAGGCGTTAGCAAGTGCGAAGGTCGGCACGATAACAAAAGGGTTTTGAGCAATAATACTGCTCAAAACCCTTTGACGTTTATATCCTTGAGTTCCGTTTGCGATAAAGAATGTGGAAGAGAGATCCACGCTTTATACCTGCGCTGCTCGTTTTTCGGTATAGTTCGGAAGGGAAATACCCTCAATTTCAGGCAGAGGAAGATGCCGAGCGATGCTGGGAAGAATCCATTCTTCAAGAACTTCGATAAGTTCCTTTCGGCAGATTGCCACGGTGATACCTGTTGCATACACACCTTGAAATCCTTCAATTTCACCGTAGAACATTGCATCGTCCGTGAGAAACTCATACGTCGCTTGTGCGATTGCCGCATGGATGTAGTCGTTGAGCATGGCGCAAAAAGATAACAGTTGGCAAGGTTTCCTATGGTAGTAATTTACTGTTTTGTTTTGTCCACCACAAATTTTTCTGAACTGCGCTTTAACCCTCACCAATTCTCACGGCTTTTCCTGTACCACCATCACCAAACGCTTTTCGTCAGGACTCAGCGCCAGACGCTTGATGTAGCCTTTGCCAATTACCCCCGTAAAATCAGCAATCTCCCGCCATGTGTTGTCCTTTCGGGCGTGGCGGGCATAAAGTTTAAGGTCGCGCCCCATAATCAGCGTACCATTTTGCATCCAAGCATAATCCTCTGCACCCTGCACTGTTGGGCAAATTTGACTCACAATACGGTTCTTCACATTTACACGCTTTATCATCCACAGCGAATCGTTGATTTTATGCACAAAACTCGCTGCCAGTGGCGATCCGGCAATACTTGTCGGCACACGCCGAATACAACGCCCAATACCGCTTTCAATACTGTCCGGCTTTGGAAGACCCGTACCATGCGGGTTTTCAGCATCGAAGGGAGAAATTTGCAGGGAAAAGCCCTCGCCGCGTGAGCGCCCAAGCACAAACAAGCCTAGATTCGATGCACCCAACCAGCCATAATACCCAACGCGCTTTGTGCTGTCCAAAAGCATAGTCGGATTCTCACCATTGGCATCGAACCGCCACAAACGCTGCGTAGAATCTGCTTCCACACGCACAACCATAATACTTTTGCCATCGGCAGGAATGACCGTTGGGGTGTATTCGCTTTCGGGAGTTTTCGTGATTTGCGTTGTTGCCGAATCTTTAATATCATAGCGAAAAACATCCGACTGCATATCTTCTCGCATAGCAACGTAAAGGATAGAGCGGTTGTCCGGCGTAAACGAGGGTTGATTGTCGTACCCGGCGCGGCGCGTGATATTAACGGGTTTGCCAATCGTGATGGACGATTTTGATTTCGTAATATCCACCAAAAATAATTCCAAATCCCCCAGTGCCTGCATACTCTGGCGAATGCTGCTTGGCATCGCGGTTTGAGGCGAGGAAGTCTGTGCAAACGCGGGCAGAAAGCAAGCTAATGAAAAACAAGCTGCAATCAGCATTGGGTAAAGAAAACGAAGCATAGTGTCATCAATTTGGGAGTGGTGAATCACCCTACGCCTAAAGGCGGGGGTTTCTTGGTTCAACGTCGCCCCTACTGGTAGCAGACTCCCCAAGCGTTCGTTCGGGCAATTCCTGCCCTACATTTGTTATCAAATTTTTTAGTCCAAATGCTTTGATGTTACACGCAGCCAATATATCGCGGTCATGCTCCAGACCACACTCGCAACGCCACGTCCTATCGGAGAGCGTTAGTCCGTCGTTCCGCTTGCCGCAAGGACATTGCTTGCTTGATGGCTCAAAGCGTCCGATTTTGACGAAGTTCTTGCCCGACCACGCGCATTTGTATTCCACCATCGTCAGGAACTTTGACCAACTCACGTCCCCAATGGCTTGGGCAAGCGTGTGGTTTTTCATCATTCCGGCAATGTTCAAGTTTTCGACGCAGACCGTTTGGTTTTCACGGACAATGCGGTTGCTGACCTTGTGTAAGAAGTCATTGCGCTGGTTGGTGACTTTTTCGTACCGCTTGGCAAGACGCTTGCGAGCTTTCTCGCGGTTTTTGCCGCCTTTGGCTTTTTTGGAATGCTTGTATTGCAAGTATTTCAGCCGTTTGAGCGACTTTTTCAGATGCTTCGGATTGGCAATCTTTTCGCCTGTCGAAAGCGTTGCAAAGTCCTTCAAGCCAACATCTATGCCGATCGTGGACGATTCTTCTCTTGGTACTTTTGCGGGAATCTCTTCGGTTGTTTCGACCAAAACACTCGCAAAATACTTGTTCGTGGGCGTTTTGCTGATGGTAACGGTCTTGATTTTCCCTTCAAATGCCCGATGCAATACCGCGTTGACCGCACCGATTTTCGGAAACTCCAGGGTGTTCGCCTCCCACGAGACCGACACACCTTGCGGGAATTGGCAGGACTGGCGGTCATGCTTGGATTTGAAGCGCGGAAAGCCGCCATGCTTGCCATGGCTTTTGGCTTTGAAAAATCGTTTGTACGCCGAATCCAAATTGCGCAGCGACGATTGCAAGGTTTGGCTGTACACCTCGCCGAGCCATGCTGTTTCTTCGGACTTTTTGAGTATTGGTAGCTCAATGATGAGCGCATTGCAGGAAAGCGATTCGCCGCGCTGCTCAAATACTTCTTTGCGTTTGCTCAACCCCCAGTTGTACACCCAACGGACACAGCCGAAGTGTTGCGCCAGCAAGATTTGTTGCGGTTCAGTCGGGTACAGGCGATATTTGAAAGCGCGAAGCATGGCGCAAAAGTACACCTTTTTTTTAAGAAATTCACGAATTTTTCCATCAACAACCTTCAGCACGGAGTGTGCTTCGCTAGTCGGAGCGTCGCCTTGCCCCGAAGACGGGTCAAACCTGACACTACCTCCTGGCTGAAGCACAATGCCTTATCTCCCCATGCCTAAAGGCAGGGGTTTTACGGCATATCTGATAAAAGAGGAAACGAGAAAGCGCTTTGCCCCAACGATGTATCTAAAACACCCGATTCAAAGCTCGGTGTGAAGCGCTGTTCCGTAAAATGGACGGTTTGATTTTTGCCCACCAGCACCACCGTCGAACACCGCGTACCGTAGTGGCGTTCTGGCGCATGGATAAAAAGCGACGAAAGCTGCCGCTCCCATTCTATACCGACTCCCGTATTGGGCAGTTGCGCATCATCAGGTCTGGTGCGGTCTTGAAGCATGGCGAGGAGTTCTGCCGTGAGATGCTCAGGGTTTGGAGCGGTATGGTCGCGCAAAATAGTTGTCATTGCGGTTTTGCCCTTCTCTACTTTGTGCCAAGGCGTATCCAAAAGTGCATTACTCAAGCCATGAACGCCGACGGCGACTTGCTCCGCCGACTGCCCATAGTTGGAATACCAGCGTACATCGGCTTCGGCGAGGCTTCCCCAGAGCATATTAAAGCCGTTGTAGAGTTTGCCTTTGCGCTCCAGATGTTCAGCAAAATCGGCGTTAGGCGGGGTTTGCGTGAGAAATCGGTATGTGAGTTCGCCCCGCGAAGGCGCATCGGGATTGATGTTACTCAAATCGCGGACATTGGTAATGGCAGCAAAACGCCCTGAGCGCGTGATTCCAAGCCATGTTCCGCCCGCTTCTAAATCAATTCCTCCTAAAATGTCGGGGAAATAATGCCACCAATGCGCTTTATGTGCGGGGCGTTTGGTAAATTCATCACGGTTTGCCGCCAGAACGACGGGATAATCGGGATGGGCATTCAGGGCGAAAAGGATAAGACACATGGGAAATGGAATGTGGTGATAAAAATTGATATTTGCATAGCAATCCAAGATACAAGCGCCGTCCAAAACCATTCTCACAAAATTTTCTTCAACACGCTCATATTCAAGTATTGCGTATTATTCCAAACATCAAGAACCGATACAGAACCTTGCGTTGCGGCAAAAGGCGTTTCCAGAACATCACCATCCAGAAATTTATAGGTGTCCAGACCGCAAGCTACAGCCCGTCCTTGATTCCACGATGCCGCCATTGTCGCATAAAATCCCAGCGCCACGCCACTCTCGAAAACACTACTGATGACCGCATCCAAACCACGATTATTTGCTTCAATAGCAAGAGAATATGTCTCAATTATGCTGCCAATCGCTGCCGGCTTGAGGATGTATGCCGCCAAATAGTGAGCAGGAATAGTATTCCGAAAGCCTTTCTGAGTAGGGTTATCGGTATAGAGTGTTTCGTCAAGGGCAACACGAATACCAGTGGCATTGTAAAATGCCTCAATTTCCCAATAATTACGCATCGGCTCTTCGATATAGGCAATATTACAGTCTTGAAGCGCTTCGCCGACACGAATCGCCGTTGTTAGCTGCCACGAGCAGTTTGCGTCCAGACGTAACGCAATATCCTTCCCGACCGCATCCCGACAAGCGCGGACTGCCGCAATATCGTCTTTTGGCGCACCGCGCCCGACCTTAATTTTCAGCGTTGTGTATCCATCTCGCACCGCTTCTTCTGCTTGCTTGACAATAGCTTTTTTCGTGCCTGTCAGTAATGCGTTAAGCGGCAGACGGGTTATTATTGACGGAAAAGGCAGTTCGTTATCTTGGCGTGCAATTAACGAAAGCAGCCCTATTTCAACACCACATTTCACCGATGGAAGGCCTGATATTGCACGGTCATCCCCTGGCAATACTTGCGCTCTTGCTTCCGCCAAGGATTCTTTGTGCAAGCCCGAAAGAGGCGCAATTTCGCCAATACCTTCGACACCATTGTTATCACGGAAAACTACCACCATTCCTTGACGCATAGCGCTCTCCGCGCTTGTTGTTGCGCCCCGTGACGGCGTTGTCAGGGGCTGACGGAGCGGCAGAGCATACTCATAAACCTCTGCATGATGTGAGGTGTCAGTCAATTTCAGCATCGTGCAACCTCGTGTTTACGGGCGACGTGGGAATTTTGCGAAATCGGGCTGACGTTTTTCGACATAGGCATTACGCCCTTCCTGACCTTCTTCGCTCATGTAAAAGAGCATCGTTGCTACTCCGGCAAGTTCTTGCAATCCCGATTGTCCGTCGCAATCGGCA
>JAAFHM010000542.1 GCA_013298375.1 Ignavibacteria bacterium
ACCAAAAAGAGCGAGAAAAAGCTGGCAACAATACCCACACCGCTCACGATAAGTGGGAAGAGCAACGCCGCTACGCGCAAGTTTTCATCGGGAACATACGCAAATGCTGTCGCACCGATAACCATCGCCGCGCAGGTACTCTCTGCCACAGAGCCGAACAAGTCTGCGCCCATGCCCGCAATATCGCCAACGTTGTCGCCAACGTTATCCGCAATAACAGCAGGATTGCGCGGGTCGTCTTCGGGAATACCAGCCTCAACTTTGCCAACAAGGTCTGCGCCCACGTCAGCAGCTTTGGTATAGATACCACCACCGACACGCGCAAACAAGGCTACGGACGAGCCACCAAGCGCAAAACCGGAAAGAATTTCCATGATAATGTGAATCTGCTCATTCGGGAACATTTGGCGAAGCCCGATATAGACAACGGCAATACCGATAACCGCAAGTCCCGTCAGTCCGAAGCCCATGACGGCACCGGAATTAAAGGCAATTTTGAAGGATTCTTGCAAGGAAATACGCGCTGCCGCCGCCGTACGAACATTGCCTTTAGTGGCAATATTCATGCCGATATAGCCCGCTACAACGCTAATACCCGCACCAATCAGGAAGCTAATTGCCGACATCAAGCCCATTGGTGCGCTTGCATGGGGGTCGTTGATGGCAAAGGCGATAATGACCGCAAAAACTGCCATAAAAACCGCGAGAATCGTGTATTCGCGCTTCAAAAATGCCATTGCGCCTTCGGCAATAGCATCCGAAATTTCCGTAAGCCGCGTCACTTCTGCTGCCGAAGCTGCTCCGGTTTCAATCGAAACCGAGGTGACACGCCGATAAAAAACAAAAGCGACAACAAGGGACAACAGCCCCAAAATCAAGATAATAGCTAAATATGCCATAGATTGTGAGTTAAAATGAGTGTGAAAAAGAAATACAAGGAATTAATGGCGTGATTTGCACACACGAAAAATAAAACAGCCTCGAATTTACGGAAAAAAATACTTGTCTCCTAGAATCAATCTCGTTACATTTTTCCCAAAGTGTCGTTGCAAAACAGAAGTGCGGACGAAGTTCGCATCGTGTCTTCAAACACCGACACCCATCCTAGCGCCCACGCTTTTCCTGTGGTGATTGCGGCAAAGGGCGCTCAATCGTGAGCAAAAGAGAGCGAGTCAATATGCGCTCTTGCGGGGTTTCCGGTGCTGTGAGTTCGGTTGTTGGCTCAATTTGAAGAACCTGCTGGGAAAGCATCGGCACTTGGCGCTTAATTTCCTCCGCGAGAATCTTTGCAAAGCGTGCGGCTTCTACTCCGGCGGACTTCTCTCCAAAACTATACGGCGCAATATTGACGGTGCTGCCCGATGCCGCCGCACCCGTAAGCATTGAGGCGATTTCCCGCACCATTGCTTGTTGCTCTGGCAAAAGCCCCGCATTGTCACCACCTTGCGTAAGGAGAAAACGGTAACGGTCAATCGTTTTATCCTGCACCCTTTGAGCGCGTTTTTGCTCAAGCGGCAAACGATACACCGTCAGCACAAGGTCACGCTTGCCTTTGCGCCCCAACGAGTCCATGCCAACAAGATGCGTCTGCAATTCCTCTGGCAATGCCGCCCAGCCACTCGGCTCCAGTGGAATCGTGCCAGAAAAGGGGAGTTCGACTCCGGCAGTGCGGAAAATTGTATCTTTGCCGCCCGTAGAATTTTCCGTTGTCAAAGCAAAATTCCATGAACGGAGCAGATTGCGCGGTCGCACATCCAACGCAAGGTCTATTTTACGAGGCTTTGCAATCACATTTACGCCCGCAATGCGCACGGGTGCTGTGATGCGCGGGTCGGTGGAGGTGATTTCCACACACCGCACGGCATCTTCTCCGGCAAACATCGCCATCCGCTTGCGCACGTCGTTTGCGCCCTCGCTGGCGGGTTTTGCCAGAATCCGCCGCGCATCAATGTTCCACGCCGCTTGCAAATATCCGCGAATTGCCTCTATTCGTTGCCGCGCAAGCGCATTACTACTGCCTTCGGTGGTATTCAGGGTCAGTGTTGCCGCGTTGTATTCATTCAAACGTTTTCCCAAAATATTGAGGATTTCGGTGTAAATCACGAGCATATCCGGGCGGAGATTTTGCGGCGAAAACGTGCGTATTTCCTCGTCGGAATATTGCTTGAGGTCGCGGGGCAGTGTGCCAACGTTTGGCTCAAACACTATGCAGGGCGCGAGCGACAGCACATCGGTCATGGCAAATTCTTCGGCGGTAATGAACGAAGTTTGCGTTGCAATTTTGTACTCAATGGAGGACGTGAGTTGCGAAATTGGGACAAGACGCGCCATGTACAAATCCAGCCCGCCGCGAGTTCCCGTGCGGTTCGAGGCAAAAACGCCGACATTTCCGGGCAGCATGGCAAAATCAGAATCATCGTATTCGCTATTGAGTTCTACTGCCGGAACAGGCGGTTGCCACTTGCCTTCGGAGCGCACGGTCAAGAAAATTTCAAACCCGCCTTTGCCACCAAATCCATTAGAGGCGAAATACAGCGAGTCCTCCGACGCAAAATGCGGCGTAATCTCGTCAGCATCGGAATTGAGAACGTCGCCCATATTGACGGGCGGTTGCCACGTACCGCTTTCATCCCGATTCGCCGTCCAAAGGTCGAGAGCGCCGCGCCCGCCGGAGCGATTAGAAGCAAAAACCACCGTTTTACCCGACGGCGAAAGCCCCGGATGAGCATTGAAGCCATCGGTATTGAGAACATCCACCGCATCGGGCTTGGCGAATGTGTTATTGCGCTGTGCCGACTGAAAAATATTGAGAAATGGTCGGCGCTTCGTCATCCGAAACGTCGAAAGCAAGGTGCTACCGTCTTTGGCGAAGGTAATGTAGGATTGATTATTGCGTGCTTGGTTGAGCGTTGTGGTGATGCGCTCGGCGAGGGCGAAGCGGGGACGATATTCGCTGGTGGTCGCATCCCGTCGTGCTTCGTAGCGGCTTGTATAAAATTCTGCATAGCCGCTTTGCGTCGAGGTGAAATACAGCATTTGGTCTTGGAAGGAATAAGCGGGCGCAAAATCATCGCTTGGCGTGTTCAGGGCGCTGAGATTCTGAGGTTCTTCCCATTTGCGTCGTTCTTGGGCAATGGTGTAATCCGACCAAAGTGCCACCACAAAAAGGGCAAAAACAAAGGGAATAAGAGGGCGCATAGCCATTCGGAATGGTATAAAGTCAGAAGATTCAGATACCTACGAAAACAGCATTGGAGTCCATCTTTGCGATGAACTCCAACGAACATATCACTCTTTGTCAACTGCTCAGGTATCTCCTTCCGACGGCTGAGGAGTGCGAGAACGCTGCCGTCGGAAGGTTTTCCCGGTACTGTTTTTTTTGAAGTAGTTCCGGGAAATCCGTTCTACGCTTAGGAAAGCGTAGGATTTCTATGACCGAGGCAAGAACTTTTTTCAAAAAGCCATCGCTTTTTTGACGGGCTTCATGGAAATATGCTCGGAATTGTATTTG
>JAAFHM010000493.1 GCA_013298375.1 Ignavibacteria bacterium
CCCTGACGGCAGCTTCGCAACAGGAAATTATTGATGTTTGCCTTGCTGACCTTCGAGCGGTATTTCCCAAAGCCCGCACCGCTACCCTGCTTCACGCCCGCGTTATCCGAGAAAAAAACGCAACATCGCTTTTCACCCCAACAAATGAGAGAAATCGCCCGAATGCTCAAACAGCGCTTCAGGGCTTGTTTCTGGCGGGAGACTGGACAAATACGGGCTTGCCAGCAACGATAGAGAGTGCAGCGCGGAGCGGAGAAATCGTGGCAGAGCAGATTATAGCAAGCCTTTCGCCGATAGTTAGCCGATGATAAGGCGATTGCTTGACAATACGAAACGATGATTCCCAAGGAATACTATTTTGTTTGAGTGGATTCGCCTAGAACAATGTTATAGACTTTTTGTATATTTGAACTCTTTATCCAATTCAAAATCTGTCTCAAAATTTGTCCCAATACCATGAAGTTATCCGAGCGCGTCTTGTCCGCCAATGAATCCCAAACCCTCGCCATCAATGCGAAAGCAAAAGCTATGAAGGCGAAGGGCATAGATGTCGTCAGCCTTTCAACGGGTGAGCCGGACTTCCCGACCCCGCAAGTTGTGAAAGATGCCGCTATTCAAGCCATTAACGAAAATTTTACCTATTACACCGAAGGCAACGGGATTCCCGATTTGCGCAAGGCAATTGCGGAAAAGTTGATGAACGAAAATGGCTTGGCAGATGTAAAGCCGGAAAATGTGCTTGTTTCCACAGGCGGCAAACATTCTATTTTCAATGCTTTGTTGGCAATGTGTAATCCGGGCGACGAAATCATCGTGAATGCGCCATTTTGGGTGAGTTATCCGGCAATGATTCAAATTTGCGGAGCAACGCCCGTCATTGTTGACACCACGCTCGAAAGCCGCTTCAAAATGACCCCTGCGCAACTCGAAGCCGCTCTTACGCCAAAGACCAAGTGCGTAATCCTGAACTCGCCCTCGAATCCAACGGGAACGATGTACACCCCTGATGAAATCAAGGCTCTGGCAAAAGTTCTCGAAAAACATGAATGCTTTATTTTGAGCGACGAACTCTACGAAAAAATTTCGTTTGGCAGTGTTCAGCACTTCAGCATCGGCTCAATTCCTGAAGTAGCGCACCGCGTCATCACAGTCAACGGCGTTTCTAAAGCGTATTCCATGACGGGCTGGCGGATTGGCTATATGACTGGTCCGGCGGCACTTATCAAAGAAGCCGCAAAGGTGCAAGGACAATCCACATCGAACGCGAATTCGATTGCTCAAAAAGCAGCATTGGCAGCGCTTTTGCATACTAAAGATGATGTAGAGCGCATGAGGAAAGAGTTTGCTCGTCGGCGTGATATGGTAGCGGGCTTGTTTTCCGCCATTCCGGGTGTGGAATTTCTCATGCCCGACGGCGCGTTTTATATGTTTGTGGATATTAGCAAAGCATTGAAAACAATGAAGGTAAAAACGGCTTTTGAGTTCTGTCAAGAAGCGCTCGACAAACACCATTTGGCAGTTGTACCGGGCGAAGCATTTGGCGCTCCGGGTTGTGTACGCTTTTCCTTTGCGGCTTCCGATGAAACCTTGCACAAAGGTATTGCGCGGTTTGCAGAGGCTATCAAAGCGTTGTCGTAATTCATCATTCACCAGTTTTTATTGGTCATTTTCTCTAAAAAAACCATGACACAAGCACATGAACTCACCTCAATCGCCGATTTAGATGCTGCTTTGGCGGAGTCTCAAGTCGGAACAGCGCTTATTTTCAAGCATAGCGCCACCTGCGATATTAGTGCCGCAGCATGGGAGGAATTTTTGGATTTTCTCCGTGACAATAAAGACAAACTCAATGCCACACCGCTTCATTCCTATTTTCTGGTTGTTCAGACTGCCCGACCTGTTTCCAACGAGATAGAATCTCGCTTCGGGATTCGTCACGAAAGCCCTCAAGCTATCTTGCTGCAAGACGGCAAGCCTGTTTGGAACGATTCGCACCGCCGATTGACGACGAAAAAATTCCACGAAATTGTTGCCGAATACGCACAACAATAATTCTTTTACTCATCTCTCCAAATTTTATGGACACCGCATCCGCACTGGGTTTTGAACGACTTGATGTCACCACGAATGCACTCAAGCATACAGAATTTATTGAGCAGACAAGCACAGAGGCAAAACCTACACCGGAGCGCCGCCCCGAATGGCTTAAAGTCAAGGCTCCGGGCGGCGAGACCTACGCCAATGTCAAAACGATGATGCGCTCCAAAACGCTGCACACGGTCTGCGAAGAAGCTCGCTGCCCCAACATTAGCGAATGCTGGAACGCAGGAACAGCGACATTTATGATTCTGGGCGATACCTGCACCCGCTCTTGCGGCTTTTGCGCCGTGAAAACAGGTCGTCCGCCTGTTTTGGACGTGGAAGAACCCGGGCGTGTGGCTGAAGCGGTGAAATCTATGAATCTCAAACACGCCGTCATTACGTCCGTCAACCGCGATGAACTTGCCGATGGTGGTTCGCGTATTTTTGCCGAGACGATTATTGCTGTGCGCAAGGCAAATCCGGGTATTACGATTGAGGTGCTGATTCCCGATTTCAAAGGGAAAACACACGCGCTCCAAAACATCATTGATGCCCGTCCCGACGTACTCAATCACAACACCGAGACCGTTCCGCGCCTCTACCGCCGTGTGCGTCCGCAAGCCAAGTACGAATGGACACTCGGCGTTTTGAAAGAATCGAAAGCACAGGGTATGCGTACAAAAACAGGTGTCATGCTCGGTCTGGGCGAAACGCGGGAAGAACTTCTCGTCGTCATGCAAGATTTATGCAATGTTGGCGTGGATGTTCTCACGCTGGGGCAATATCTTCAGCCAACCAAAGCGCATTTGCCCGTTGAGCGCTTTATTCATCCCGACGAATTTGCGGAACTGCGTGATATTGGTCTTCAAATGGGCTTTGGCTGGGTAGAATCGGGTCCTTTGGTGCGGAGTTCGTACCATGCGGAACGGCACGTTTGATGGCAAATATGGAGATTTTGAGCATTTGGCAATCATAATTGGGAGTCTGCGGAACAAGGTTCTACCTGTATCGTCAGACTCTCGTTTTTAAACAGTTGATTTTATAAGTGCGTACAATGAAATTCACGATTCTGGGAAGCGGCACATCAACAGGCGTTCCACTTGTGGGCTGCCAATGCGTGACGTGCCTATCCCCAGACCCGCGTGATAAAAGGCTTCGTCCTTCGCTTCTCATTGAATCTGCCACAACAAGAGTCGTTGTCGATACGTCGTCGGATTTTCGGTATCAAATGTTACGTTTGGGCATTCGGGATATTGATGCCGTTGTTTTCACACATCATCACTTCGACCATATTGGCGGTTTTGACGATGTTCGTGCCTTTAACTTCTTACACCGCAAGGCGATGCCGATTTATCTCATGCAAGAAACAATGGATAATCTGGAACGAACTTTTATTTATGCGTTTACCGACACAGGGCAGAAAGGTGGGGGCGTGCCAGTGGTGCAACGCCACATCATAGACGCAGAGCCGTTTCGCGTGGGCGATATTGATTTCATACCGATTCCGATGATGCACGGTAGAATGCGCGTTAATGGCTATCGCATTGGTAATTTTGCCTACTGCACCGATACCAATTACATTAGTGAGGAATCCTTTGCATTACTCACAGGCTTAGATGTCCTCATTCTGGATGCCTTGCGCTATGATGAACACACGACGCACTTCAACGTGAAACAGGCAACCGCCGCCGCCGAGCGCATCAATGCTGGGCAAACATATTTTACCCACATAGCGCATAATATCAAGCACGACGACCTTGAATTGAATCTGCCCC
>JAAFHM010000117.1 GCA_013298375.1 Ignavibacteria bacterium
GCAAACAGCGCATCAGTACAGGACAGTTGAACGACAAATTGCTGGAAGATATTTCCCGCACACCGCCGCCATCGGTCAAAGGACACGATTTGCGGATTAACTACATCACGCAAACCGGAACCGAACCGCCGCTTTTTATCTTTTTCTCCAATTTCCCGGAGTCTATTCCCGAAGCCTACAAGCGCTTTCTGGAAAACAAACTCCGCGAACATCTTGATTTAACGGGCATTCCCATTTCGTTTCTCTTTCGCAGCAAAAACAAGCGCGACGACGATTGACGCGCAACAGTATTACTATTTCCATACTCATCGGAGGAATGTATCATGTGGTCTATACTCTTTGTTGCCATTGTTGGCGGCACACTCGTTGCACGGTCATTTCTGCTCTTTCGGCGTGTCGGCACCCCCGAATATGCGGGACAGGACAAAAAACTGCTCTCGCAAGCAATGTGGGGGATTATCATTGCGTTTGTGATGGTGCTGGCAGTATCCGCATTTTTGAAGTTTGCTGAAGTAGAGCAGTAATGAAGGTGATTGTGGTGTAGCGGTTACGTGAACATCGCACCTGTTCCTGACATCAACGCACTTTTCGTTCAATACGAATGCGCAACTGCCACGCTTCTCCCGATTGATAACGATTCTCCCCAAGACCCGCTTCAATACTGCCGTTCTCCACACCTCGTTGCAAACAATAATCGCCCAAGATACGCAGCATCGTTTCTGCCTCCGTGCGGTACGCAGCGCTCACACTTGCGGGAAGAATGACAACCAAGCGACAATGCGCTCCAGAGCGCAGAAGTGGAATCGCTTGGCGAATAATTTCAAGACCTTCACGGGGAATAGTAGCGACCAACGCAGAATCATCGGGGCGATAAATCACGATACGTTCTTCCAAAATAGCATCTTTGCCTTCGCGTGGCGTAGCGATACGCCCTGTGACGGCTCCATCTTCCCGAATCACTCCCGCAAGCGGTGTTTGGGGAAGAAGAGCAATCGGTATGGGACGGATGAGCGGCTGCACCGCAAGCGTATCAGCACGAAAAGGCTCTATGGCGTAGGAAATTCCCAATCGCAGACCAAAAACTCCCCATGAAGAATTATGGGCAAGCGACAACAGGGGCTGCCAATGGAGCGCGAGAAATGGCGTGATATGGTTTGTGGCAAAAGCACTTTGACTCAGACGCAAGGTATAACCAACGCCAACGCTCATACCCAACGTCACTATGGGCATTGACACTGCTTCAACAGGCGGGGCGGGTGTGACGGCAATATTACTTGCCGATGCGGGAACGTAAAAAGTTTGGGCTTCAGCGCGAAGATTCCAGAGTGCATCGAGCCGCGCAAAAGCGCTCAGACGTGGCAAAATAGCAGAAAATATGTCGGAAGATTGCACGAAAAACCCCGTTTCAAGCGATTCCGCAGTAACGGCACTGCGCACTGCCTGATATTGCGTGTTGTCGGGGGAAATGATGCTTGGTAAAAAATTGTTATCGGGGGTGTGATGCAGCCATGCGCTTTGCCGATGAAAACCGAAGCGCCCGCCAAAGCGTATTGCATCGGATGTTGGCTGCCACGATGACTCAAGAGCAAGATTCCATGCGCCCACATCACCAAAACTCTTCCCCGTAAACTCCTTGCGCAGACTCTGGTTATTCACATCCCCGCGTAGAAAAAGCGCACCACTGCTTGCTCCGAACCCTGCGCTTGCCGAAGCACCAAATCGCCATTGGGAAAGCGTTTGGCGAATCTGAAGGGTGTCGTGGTTTGCGCTGACAACGATGGTGTCAATTTGTGCCACAACCGTATCCGTGGCAGACAGGAGAAACAAGAACACGATAAAAAAAGGCACTATCGCGCAATCGGATTGTATGCCTCCGAGCCAAAGCGTTTGCCGCAAAAGAGTATGCCTTTTGGTGCTACTCATTGTGTTACTTGTATTGAATCGGTGTATCAATCTCAATAATGACGGCGCGGCAATAGAATCGTCCTTCGGGGCTTTCATTTTCGTAGAGAAGAGGAAGCGCCTCGCCACGCCCTTTGACAAAAAGCTGTCGGACAAGTTGCGGTGTAACGCCGAGGCTTTGCGTGGCAGCTTCGGCGCGGCGCTGCGAAAGGAAAAGATTGGTCTCTTCAGTGCCAACGGCATCCGTAAAGCCCAGCACGCGCACGGTGGAGGTGCTTGCAAAGACTGTTGTATTCCGAATAGATGTAACGATGCGCTCATTCACGCCGGACAGTTTGTCCGAGCCGACATCAAAGAGAATAAGATTATACCGATTTTTAGCGAGGTCGGGAGCTTTTTTAGAACGCTTCTCCGCAAGAGAAATTCGCTCAATGGGTATTGTCAAAAGGCGCGACGTAACGGGCTTGGATTGGTATTTGTAGGTAACTTCCAATAGGCATTGTACGGCACCGGTATCAAGCGGAATGGCGCTTTGTTTTTTGCTGACATACCAATCTAGATAACTCGGCAACGAACCATACCCTCCACCCACCCAGCGTTTAAGCGTTTTGCCGGACTGTTCGATGTTCAAACGCCAGCGCAAAACTCCGGCAGTATCAAGAATTTGCGGACGCAAGCGCACGACGACGGGCAAGGCATCGCGCAAGGTATCGGTCAAAATAACGGGTTTCAAAATATCCCATGAAGCATAGATTTCGACGCGGCGATTTTCTTGGTCACCTTGAGCATCACCCTGTTTAGAGGGTTTTTCCGGTAAATCACGCGGCTCTATCAAAATCCGTGAAGCCGAGACATTCCAGACCGCCGACAAATACTGCTGCACGGCTTGTGCGCGACGGAAGGAAATTTCGGTGTTGTGCGTCTCGAAGCCACTTTGAGCATTACACCCTATCAAGCTGACGGTTGCTTTGCTGCTTTGCTGCATTCGGTGTCCGATAATATTGAGCAAATCGTAATAAACTTCTAATGTTTCGCGGTTCACCAGACGCTCCGGCACAAATTCTTTCGCATCTTTGGTGCCGCTTAATTGCTTGTATCGAAGTGGTATATAGGCGGAGTTTTCATCAAAAAAAACGTAGTTCAAAAGCGAGTGAATTTTATCGCTGGGGAATTCCTCCATCGTAATTTTGGTGAGCGGCTCTTCCTCCGCAGTATTGTCTTCGGAGTTCGGCGTAAGCGCTGTTGCTCGAAGAAGCGGCTCGGCAATGACCCGCTCGGCACCAATCGTTATTTTCCGACCACCAAAAGCCAATGCTTCTTCAACTTCATAAACACCATCGGTTGTTCCGGCAAAAACGCTCTTCCCCATTGATGCCACTGCCCAAATATTGAGATTTGGCAAACCCTCGTGCGATACACGCCATGAAGCACCATTATCGGTTGACCGCAAAACTGCGCCAATCGCGCCAGCATAGAGTACACCATTGATAGCAATGAGCGATCGTGTATTCTCGCGGTTCGGCGTTGCTGTCCAGAGGTCGCCGTTATTGACGGATTGATAGATTCCATCGGCAGTTGCAGCAAAAAGAACCCCTTTATTCACCACCAGTGACCAGACTTCTATTGAGTGGGTAAACCCTGTGTTTGCGGGAAGCCATGTTGCCCCGCCATCGGTTGAACGCAATATCCCGCCGGAGGTTCCGGCAAAAAGAACACCGCCATTGACAACGAGAGATTTGATAAGCCAATTTTTATTACCCCGATACGGTACTTGCCATGTTTTTTGATTATCCGATGAAATCATAATACTATCAAGCGATCCCAACACGATAGCTTTATCCGTAAACGTTACGGAATGAACATCTGCCACAACCTCGCTTTTACGCCATGTTTGAGCGTTATCCGCAGAAAAGAATAGCCCTTTTGTTGTTGCTGCATACAGTGTTGTTCCTTTGACAGTCAGCGACCAAATATCAAAATTTTTCAGCCCTTTGTTTGCGGGTTTCCAACTCACACCGTTATCGGTAGAGCGAAAGACACCAGAGCCAAAAACAGCAACAAAAAGATTTTTTCCGTTCAAGGCAAATGCGCGAACAATCGTGCTTGTGTCGGGCAAGCCCTTATTTGACTTTGCCCAATTTATGCGCTCTAAGGCTTGCAAGAGCGATTGTGCCGAGGCTGTGCTAGGCAATATCGCCCAAAAGAGTGCAACAACGAATATCGCGGAGGAAAAATGTCGCAAATTCAGCATGAAAAGGTAATCGTGAGTGATGAAAACTATTTCTGCAATTCCAGCACTAACGCCGTTTTTGCCGGAATCGTCAGATTCCCAATTGATGTGATTACTTCGCCTGTCAGGACATTACGCGCTTTTGTGAAGCCTTTTATGCGCTCGGTGAAGCGCTCAGTTTTGACGGTACTTTCGGTGTCGTTATTATTCGCCACGACCATAACTGTTTCATTGGCATTATAGCGAAAATAGGCATAAATGCCATCGGAAGGCACAAACTGCATGAGTTTGCCGGAATGGACAACAGCCTTAGTTTTACGCCATGCGCCGAGTGTACGGAGGTGATTAAAAATCTCATTTTGCTTTTCGGTGCGCCCTTGTGGTGTGAAGGCATTCGCATTGTCGCCCTGCCAACCACCCGGAAAATCTTTGCGCACAAGCGGGTCGGGGTCTTTGATGCCCGTCATGCCAATTTCTGTACCATAGTAAATCTGCGGTGTTCCGCGTAAGGTCATCAACAGCGTGAGCGCCATTTTGAGTTTGCGCACATCATCGCCAACAGCAGAAAGATAGCGAGTCAGATCGTGATTATCCAGAAAAATAACGTTTTTTGTCGCATCGGCATAGAGGAAATCTTGTGCCAATGTGTTGTAGATTTTAATCATACCGCTTCCCCACTCTTCTTTTTCCGAAAAAGCCGCCCCAAGCGCTGCATTGAGCGGGAAATCCGTAATAGCGGGTAGCGCGGAGGCAAAACCATCTTTGTTTTTCACACCCGCCTGCCAATAGGATGACATTCCAACACTTTCGGTAATCCAGACCTCACCAAACATACCCAAACGCGGATATTCCGCAAAAATAGCTTTCGCCCATTTTGTCGAAAATTCTTTTGCTGGATAGGGGTATGTATCCACACGCAAGCCGTCCAATCCCGCAAATTCAATCCACCAAATTGTGTTTTGAATCAGATACGTCGCCAAATGCGGATCGTTCCCATTAAAATCTGGCATCATCCAATCAAACCAGCGCTCCGTCATTCCACGCTTGTCGTAGTCGGAAGCATAGGGGTCGGAGTGCGTAGAGGTGCGGTAGTTCGGGCGACGAAACTCTTTTTTCCAGTTGGTGCTTGCTTTAGCAGTGCTGAAATCGTTAATCCATGCGGGCGACGGCGGGTCTTTTGCCAGATAGTTGTTATCGCCCATATGGTTGAGAACAATATCTTGAATAACTTTTAGGCCGCGCTTGTGGCAGGAATCTACATAACGGCGGTAGTCAGTATTCGTTCCAAAACGCTTGTCGATGGCGTAGAAATCCGTGAACGCATAGCCATGATAGGAGTATTTATCCATGTTGTTTTCGATAAGCGGCGTACACCAAACAGCCGTCATACCGAGGTCGCGGATATAATCCAAATGATTGATAATTCCTTGTAAATCGCCGCCATGCCGCAAATTCAGCGAATCACGGTGCATCCCGTCCGAAAAGCCCGCCACGACATCATTCGATGGGTCGCCATTAGAAAAACGGTCGGGCATAAGCATATAGACAGCATCAGCTTGGCTGAAGCCCTGTGCCTCTTTTAAGCCTTTTTGTCGTGCCAGCAGAGGCATCGTGCGGAAAATTGCGTCCGCGCCTTTGCGGATATGAAATGTAATATTGCCGGGCTTCGCCTTCGGGCTTATCGCCAGTGTGAGAAAGAGATAATTGGGGTTTTCGGTCGTCTCGCGCTTGAGGATTTTCACTCCGGCATATTCGGCAGTAACGGTTGCTTGAGCAATATTTTTTCCATAGAGTAAGACCTCCACATTTGGGTTGTTCATGCCAACCCACCAAAACGGCGGGTCTATACGCTGAAGTGGCGGCAAGTCGGCAGGTTGAGCAAAAAGCCCAGCACTGAAGCAGCAAAAAAGGCAAGCAAAAAGGCGGAATGTGGTGGAGCGCAATGCAGAAATCAAGAACGAGTGCATAGAACAGCCGAAAAACAGGATGAAACAAGTGTGGGTGAATATGCTAACGCAGAGAGCGCTAAGCACAGAATTTCAATAATACGATTTTTTTTATGCTTTAGGTACGATTTTTGAAGAATATTTGCAAAAGGCGATAAATCGCATTTTTGTTCTCACTTTTTACCAATGTTTCCCATTATGCAAAAATTGTCCTTTTCCCTTGTGAGCATTGTCATCACTCTTGTTCTTGCCTCAACGCAAAGCGGTGTACTCTCGGCTCAAGACTGTCAAAGCCAACTCAATCGTATGACCGAATTAGTCAATAAATCAGCGAAAGATATTGATGCGTACAAAAAAGAGAATGCCGAGCAGGATCGCTCTATTAAGCGCATGAAAACGACTATCACCGACCGCGACAAGCAAATTGATTCGCTGACGGCAGACCTTGCCGCCCGCAAGGTTGATATTGCGACACTGACCAACACGGGGAATACTCTCACGGCAACTCTTGCACTCCGCCGCACGGAAATTCAGCAGCGCGACAGCCTGATTGCGGCTCAAAAAGCGGATATAGCAGTGCTGAACAAGAATTTGCGAGAACAAACCGATACTGCCAATACATTACTGGTGGAATTAAATGCTGCACAAAAAGACCTCGCTATCAAAAACGAATACATTATCGCGTTAAAAAACGATATTGAGGCAAAACGCAAAGAAAACGCCGCGCAAAGCGATCTTCTGGCAAATATCAGCAAAGAAGCCGTGCAGACGCTTCGCCGAGAAGTTGATGCGCTCAAAAAAGAACTTGCCGCCCTGAAGCCTGCGCCAACACAGCCCAAAGCGGGTGAGCCGAAGAAATAAAGAAGCGTAAGTCCTTTGGCAAGCGCAGGAGAAAAACCGTTTTAATCCTCATGGCGAGTCTGCCCGAAGCACAATCGCGAGGCTTTTGGAAAAACTTATCTCCAACAAATAGACATTATACAGAATAAGCAACAGTCGCATTTTTGTGATGCTTTGGGCAAGCTCAGCATGAGGTTTTATGCGGTCTTCACCCTGAGCTTGTCTAATACAGCATTGCTGCGTAGTGCAGGTATATCCGACGTTTTTTTTTAGAAATGTAAAGCCCATGAATGGTGAACGCAAAATAATACCAAGCAACGAAGAAGTTATTGCCAGCATGAGCCGTCTTTACACGACACTTTCGCAAGAGTGTCAGTGCGATATAGCAGCCGTATCGCAGGTGCAGATGTTCGAGAAATCAACGTTTCTGGTGGAAGAGGGACAGCTTGCCAGTACATTTTACTTTATTGCTTCCGGCGCGGCGCGGGCATACTACGTGAAGGGTGACAAAAACATTACGGCGTGGTTTGCGTTTGAGCATCAGTTCATCAATGCGCTCGACAGTTATTTCCGAAATGTCCCCAGCCCGCATTATATCGAGCTTTTGGAGCAAAGTGTTGTGTGGGGAATTACGAAAAAAAATGCCATTGCTATCGCAAAAAAGCATCGTGATTTTGAAGCACTCAGCAATAAAATTATTCTCACCACCCTTCTCAGTTTGAATGACCACGTTGTTTCGCTGCGCTTTGGCACGGCAAAAGAACGCTATGAGAGTCTTCTTGCCTCACGCCCTGATATTACCAACCGTGTGCCACTTCACCATATTGCTTCCTATCTGGGGATTACGATGGAAACCTTGAGCAGAATTCGCAATCCGAAAAACGGAATTTGATATATGTCAATGGAAGTGTGCTTCCTTGTGTGGTAGATTTGCTGAAAAACAATCTGTCCACTCGTTTTTCAATGAAAAAATACCATGCTCAACGCCAATAAACGATCACTCCTTTTCTATGCAAAACTTGCCGGATGTATCGGCATTATTTCTGCTGTAAGCACCTTCGGGGCTGCCTTCGCGCAAGCACACATCAACTACACGGGGCAAATGTCCATTGACGGTAAAAAAGCATCGTCTTACACCGTGCAGTTTGTACAAAATGGCGATACTATGCAGCGCACCACAGCATATTTCAATGCCGCACAAAAGTTGGTACGAAAGGAAGTGACAAAATTTCGTTTGCGTCCCCTCGCACTCTTTTCCAACAGATTAGACGATTACCGCACAGGTGAATCTTCCTCGCTCAAGGTAGAAGGGAACCGATACACGCTCCATCGCAAAGAACGGGGCGATGCAAAACTCGAAGAAAAAAGTACGACCGCCGAAAATGCAATAGTCTCAACGCTTGTGATAGAGAGGGCTGGAGCAAATATTGATGTATTAGACAAAGGGCAGGAAGTGAAATGTATGGTCGTAATTCCAAGCAGGGATATGGTAACAGAATTGAGACTCATTAAGATGGACAACCGCGTTGTTGAAGGTGTTCCCTGTGTTGCGGTCAAACTTGAGCCAACAAGTTTTATGCTAAAAATGCTTGCTGGAGAGCCAACGATACTGACCTTTGAACGTGCTGCACCGCATCGTTTAATGCAATACGAAGGTATTGTGGGGCTGCCAAGCGATGAAGGTAAGCAACAGAGCGGTGTTGTGGTGATGAAGTATTAACAATCCAAGAAAAATCATAGTATTCACTATCCAACATACAACAATGCAATACACCCCCGAAACCCTCAAAAAGACCGCCCATATTGCTGGCGTTCTATTTTTCCTGACCGCACTCGCAACGGCATTTAGTGTGCTGTATGTCCGCTCTGCGCTCGTGGATTTCAATAACCCCGCCGCAACAGCGCATAATATCTTATCCAATGAGTTTCTTTTTCGTTCCGGCATTGTGGTAAACATCCTCTGCCAAGTTCTACATCTTTTTCTAGGATTGATGCTCTACCGCTTATTTGCTGGGGTTGATAGAGTATGGGCGATGGCGTTATTTTCCTCAAAAATCATTTCTCTCACAATAGCGATGGTCTTTATGATAGGCAATCTTGGGGCGTTGGTAGTCTTGAGCAATGCCGACTATTTACGAGTTTTCACGCAAGAACAGCTTCAATCCTTGATGATGCTCTTTTTGAAAGTGGGCAATGAAGGGCAGGGGCTTTTGGAGGTATTTTGGTGTCCGGCAAATTTCGCGCTTGGTTTGCTCATCGTGAAATCACGCTATATTCCTCGCATTATCGGCATACTCTTGATGATTGGAAGTTTTGCGTTTCCCATCAACGTCGCTATTCATCAGCTTTTTCCCTTGTACAAAAATCCCTTGTTATTCACAACAACAGTGTTCATGGGCGCGATTGGCGGTATTCCCGCAATGTTGTGGCTGATGATTCGAGGAGCGGATATTTCGGCAAATACAGATGGCTCAAAAGCCTCATAAAACCTCTCCTTGTATCAATTTTCACCACCCAATAACCATTTTGTGCGCTATGAATGAATTTGTCCGTTCACGTAAAAATACCGCTCGTTATGCGGGGTTGCTGTACCTGCTCTTGGCAATGACGGCGGGTTTTAGTCTCATGGTGCTGCCATCGAAGGTTATTGTGAAAGGCGATGCCGAGGCAACATTCCAAAATCTCCTCACACAGGAAGCATTGGTGCGGTGGGTAATCGTCTCGCACTTTGCTTGTCACAGTATTTTTCTGCTTTTAGCAATGACTTTGCATCGGCTTTTTAAGGGCATTCATGAGCATTCTGCATGGCTTTTAGTGCTGTTTGTTGTTGTGCAAGTGCCACTTGTTTTTGTTGGCGAAGTCTTTAGTTATTCGGCACTGATAATTGCGAGGGGAGAGTTGATGCAATCGCTAGAAGCCGCACAGAAGGCTGATTTCGTCATGCTTTTTCTCAAAATTCGCTCCTCCTGTTTTCTCTCGGCGCAAGTGTTCTGGGGGCTGTGGCTTATTCCCTTGGGGCGATTAGTATTTGCTTCAGGCTTTATGTCGCGTATTTTGGGTGTGGTGCTTGTGTCCGGTGGCATTGCCTATCTCGTACAAACGGCTGCATACCTACTTTTGCCAGATCAATCCTCAACAATTACGTCAGTCGTGTATCCTGTTCACACGATTGCCGAAATTTCCATGATTCTCTGGCTGCTCATTGTTGGAACAACCGATAAAGTCAATGTTTCATCTTCATAATACTCAAAACTATGTTTGACAATCAGCCAATACCAATAAAACTCAAACTCGCTGCACTCTGGACATCCACAATGTTTTTCTACGTCTATGGTGATTATTTTTCGCTGTACTTGCCGAATCATATTCAGCATCTCATAGAAGGCAAAACCCCGATGGGCGCTACTTCGCCCGTGATACTGCTCTCTTTTTCGCTTCTCATGGCAATTCCCAGCCTAATGATTTCACTTTCGGTATTCTTGAAGCCGAAAGTCAATCGCATAGCGAACATCACGGCGGGCATTATCTTTACACTCATTATGCTGCTCATTTTTGTTACGTCTGTCGCGGACGCGTGGTTGATGTTTTATTCGTTCTACGCGGCTGTGGAATCAGTGCTGACACTTGTGATTGTTCGGCTTGCGTGGAAGTGGGAAAGGTAAGTTTCTCGTCCCGTAGCGAAGATTATGGTTCGTAGTGGTATATTGCGGTGGAATACGGCGAGGTTGTTCCTCGTCGCCTCGTGTTTTTCCGTCATTATCCATCATCAACCGCATGAAATCTCGCTTTTTCTCGACGAGTCGCACGGCGATTTTGCTCACACTTTCCGGCATCTGTCTTGGAATCGGCTTCGCACCGTTGCCCTTGGGCATTCTTGCCTATTGTGGCTTTATACCGCTTTTGATAGTCTTGGAAACAACCGAAAGTGCTTGGCAAACTCTTCGGCGCTTGTATTGGGCATTTTTTGTTTTTCATGGCGCAAGCAACTGGTGGGTTAGCTCATGGCAGCGCGAAGCAGACCCATACTTGATGATAGCAGGTTTGACGCTCTGGATAGGTCATCCGTTCTTTTTCGCTGTGCCGATGTTAGCGTATAAAGCGCTTCATAGAAGGCTTGGACGTACGGTAGCGCTCGGTATGCTCCCATTTCTTTGGACGGCGTTTGAATGGTTGCACAGTTTGGGCGAAGCCTCGTACCCTTGGCAAGCGCTTGGCTACACACAAGCATATTACACACCTGTCGTACAGATTGCCGATATTACGGGCGTTTGGGGACTGACGTGGCTCGTTGTCGCGGTGAATGCGCTCTTGGCATCCATTTGGTTCAAAGCAAGCGAACACGTTGCCAGAAGTGAGTCCTTTGCAGTGCGGCTTACCAAAACGCTCTATTTGTGCCGTTTGCAGGTCGTTGGAGTGCTGGCGCTGGCATTGGCTGTTCTTGGGTATGGCATCGTGCAGATTCGCAACTTTCAGCATTCACACCTTACCAAATCGCATAAAACGGTCTCGGTGGGCATCATCAGCCCAATAT
>JAAFHM010000677.1 GCA_013298375.1 Ignavibacteria bacterium
TATGTAGGGTTTGGAAGGCAAACGTGTGGAGCTGAAGATGCAACATTTGAAGAACTTGTGAGCGATCTCTATCGCCTGTTTAATCGGCAATACGGCGTTTCATTTGTAAACCTTCACGATGAAGATGATTGGGAAACCCTGGAGCCACCCGTCTTGCGATAAATTCCCCATTCTAACCCAGAAGATACCTCAACGCTGCACTTGAAATGGTTTCGTATAGGACATGGAAGGGGATTTGAGTTGTAAAGTGTAATTTTGCGTTGTATAGGCTGACGTTTCAATTTTAAGCGTGATAGTGTGTGTGCCGACTTCATATTCCCCATCTGCCAAAACACTGACCTCCCGTCCGGTATTATCGTAAACGGCAAGGTAAATTTTTTCACGCCGCTTTACGCCAAAACGCACTGTTGCCTGACTATTGACGGGATTCGGAAATACTGATAATGTCACCATTGCCTCGCCATCTGTTTTTGCGATTGAAGCACCCACCAAATTTTTCACATCGTAGCGGTGCATTACACCATCTAAGCGGTCAAGAAGGTATAATTGATTACGGCGAGAGTCTAAATACACCACCGGAGAAATCGGAGTGACGGTGTTATGCAAAACACGCGATGCCGTAATAGCAAGCGTTTGCGGGTCATGCTCCTGCGCAATCAGCGTCGCGCCCGACTGCGTGATGGAATAAAGAATAGTTTCTTTGCTGTTATAGCCCAAAAATCGCGCTGCCGTTGGAAGATTATGCGTAATGCGGTTTGTACCGCAATCAATTCCTATCGCCCCGACATAAACCCGCTTTGCCAGAGGGTCGTAGGTCAGCAAATTTTCTGACCAAAGGCTCATGCTTGGTGTCCAGTGCGAGGCAAGGCTCAGAGAGTCTATAAGCATGGACGTATTCAGATTGTAGATATTCAGCCGCTTTTGCGTTGTCCGCAGGACATAGAGTTTGTTGACATCGGGAGCAAGCACCATTTGAATTTTCCCCGTACCACTTTCGCCAGCCCCATAATTGTAGCCCCAGATTTTGAGTGTTTTTTCCGTTGCCGACGTTGCCAAATCAAGCACAGCAATACTTTTGTATTCTGGCAGAGCAACGTACATTTTTTGACGTGCTTTATCGAAACTCATCGTCGAAAGCGCATCGCCACGCTGTTCCTTGAAGCCAAAAAGTGGTGCCTTCCCAATAGCCGTATTCGTAAAGGTGGAAAGCATATAGACAGCATTTTCTTGATGAGAAAGTGCAAAGACGCGCCCGTGAGAAGAATCCACCGCGAAGGTTGTCGTCCATGTTCCCGTCGGAACTTCGCTAATCTCCTGACCGATAAAGGTGTAGAGCAGCAGTCGTTGGCTTTTTCCAAGATGATTTGCCATGTATAAGGTTTGTCCATCGGGTGCAAGCGCGAGGTCGTCGAAATGGAATGCTAATTCGTTTGTTGTCTCAGGTTTGAGGGTGTTCATATCGTACCAAAAAACCGTTGATTGCTGTTCCGATGTGACCGCCAACCGTGTGTGAATTTCATCTAATGCCATTGCTGAGGGCTTCAAACCAAGACGTATTGAGTCGCGTGTATCGTCAATAAACCCCAAAGATAGGAGTTTGCCAAAATAACCATGTTCGCCGTGTGCAGCATTGCCATTATCATTCATAGCAAAAAAACGCTCTGTGGCGGCAGAATATGCAAAGTGCGAGTACGTGCCATGAAGCGGAACCGTGCGTACAGGCGCATTGCTCCCCAGTTGAAACATACGGACGTGCGTGGGCGTAGCAAGAAGAAAACGATTCCAGTTGGTATCAATAAAGGCGCGAAGCACTGTTGTAGCATTGGGGTAGGTAAAATTCCGCACAAGCGGGTATGGCGGCGTAAGCGTATGCATGGCAAAACGCCCTTGAGCGCCCGCCGCAGGGTCTTTGGAGACCGCACCGGGATCTTTTGCCACAGCATACAAGCGGTCGTGCAAGGAATCAAGCGCGATAGCGCCTATCACAAACGGCATTTGTAATGTGTCTTGCTGCCGAAGCGTCGTGCCGTCAAGTACCCGCAGAGTGCTGCCGTCCGCAATAAACAAACGATTACTTTTACTGAAAACAGCAATGTCCTGTATCCTGCTCGAATAGGTACTTGTCGTGACGACTTGATTCTGTACGGGATTGACAGCATAGAGCGTTTTAATGGAATCATGCTGTGTTTCGGACGGATAAAAGTAGAGCAAACCACTAACAGGGTTGACTACAATACTCAATTTGTCGCCGCTTGGGGTGAACGGCGGATTGACAACGCCAATTTGCCGAAGACTATCGGTGGCGAACGTGGGGAAAATTGGCGAGACAGGCGAGGCGCAATAGGCACGATTACGGTATTCGTCAATAGCAATGGAACAAGGCTGAAGCGTTGTTGGGAAGCGTTGTCCAAGTTTTTGACCTATTTTTACCGTTTCAATGAGGCGATAAGTCTGTGTCTGTGCAAAGAGCAATGATTCCCCGTTCAAAACCGCGAAGCAAAG
>JAAFHM010000398.1 GCA_013298375.1 Ignavibacteria bacterium
CAAAACGGCTGTATTAACGGCATTGCACACGAAGCAAACGGCGTAACATGGCTTGCGACATGGGGCGGCGGTCTGTCCCGATTTGACCCCGCCTCTGGCGAAGTCACAACACTCACGCACGATTTCTCCGATCCGCAC
Organism: Ignavibacteria bacterium; assembly: GCA_013298375.1. Lineage (GTDB taxonomy): Bacteria > Bacteroidota > Ignavibacteria > Kapaibacteriales > UBA4661 > PH2015. The sequence goes on from JAAFHM010000398.1 coordinate 139, forward strand.
AGCATTCCGGGCAATCTTATCACGGCGGTCTTTGTTGATCGCGCAGGTACGGTCTGGGTAGGCGTATTGGGCAAGGGATTATGCCGTTTGAGCAGTCGCCCAACACTTTTTCGCGCCTATCGCCATAATCCCCGCAATCCCGCACAATCACTGAGCAACAACGTCATATCCTGTCTTTTTGAAGAAAACCCAACAACACTGTGGATAGGCACGGGCGGTGGCGGTTTGAACCGACTTGACCGCACAACTGGTACTTTTACAACATTTTTCAACTATGGTGCTGCCATGACCGATAATCGGCGTAATAGCTCGGTCGTTTGTGATATTGCACTTGATTACTCACCTCTGCTCGTACCGCAAACGGGTCATTCTTTTCCCACCCCACACCCACGTCTTTGGCTTGCCACCAGAGGAAGTGGTGTGCGACTTTTTGACCCGGTGACGCGCCGCGCCCGCAACTTCTACCCACGCACCGAGCAGCATGATAGTGTATCGCTTGCGGCGGGTTTTTTGAATGGTATTCTGTCGCATCCAAGCGGTGTAACGATTGTCAGTGGTGGCGAGCCTTCGCCCCCTTTTGTGCAACAAATCCACGCCGTTTCGCACCATGAAGCGCAGACGCGGTTGCACTCGCCGGCACCGGATGCACGGGGCGATATTGCCGGTGCGGAATTTCGTTTTGAATCACTCACCGCCATACAAAATCCTGCCTTAAACAGAGCCTCAGAACGGCATATTGTGGCAATGGCATTCGAGCCAAATTCTCATGGTGGAGTGGTTTGGATGGGTGGTGCGGATGGCTTAGAACGGCTTGACCTTGACAATCGTACCTCCGAAATGGTGAGCGCACGTGCCGATGCGCCACGCACTATCAAGGAAAATCGCGTTCAAATGCTCTATTTCGACCATATGGGCGCACTGTGGGCAGGAACTACCTACGGCGTAGCCAAGCGGCTTCCAAATGGCAAATGGCTGGAGTTCAACGAAAAGGATGGTCTGCCGAGTAGTTTTATCGCTGGTATCGTCGAGGATACTCAGGGAAACATTTGGATAAGCACAAATCAAGGTCTGGCGAAGCTCATGCCGAGTAATGAGACGTACGCTATTCGTACCTATTCCCGCCACGACGGGCTGCCGATGCTTGATTTTGTTGCCGGCGCAGTCACGCGGCTTTCCGATGGAACGCTCTGTTTCGGCTCAAATGAAGGCTTGCTCATGGTTCGTCCACAAACTGGAACCACAACGGAAAACAGCCCTCCACCAACCGTCGCCCTCACGCAGTTGGATGTATTCAACAAACCCTACACGCTTGATACAATCTTATCACAACGGCAATCGCTTCATCTGGATTACCGGCAAAATGTCTTTACGCTGCATTTTGCGGCGATTGAGGTGGATGTGCCAGAAAAAGCCCACTACCGCTATACATTAGAAGGGTTCGACAAAGAATGGATCTATGCTGGCACAAGACACGAAGCTACCTATACAAATTTAGATGGTGGCGAATATGTATTCCGCGTACAAGCCTGTAATGCCGATGGCATTTGGTCTCGCAACGATGCACGAATAGCACTGAGGATTGACCCGCCGTTTTGGAAAACACGCTGGTTTTTGGTGATGATCTTTTTGGGTGCAACAGCCGCAACAGCAGGTGGTATCAGCGTTGCCGAAAGGCGGAGGCTGCGTTTGCAATATGCCCGCCACGCGGCGGAAACTGCCCGTGCGCAAGCCGAATACGAGCGGCAAATAGAGCTAACTCGCGTTCAGGCAGAAACGCAAGCCCTTGAACGTGAGCGCATTTTCCGCGACATCCACGACGGCTTGGGAGCGCAGATTGTCGAGATTGCGGCGATGAGCGAACAGATAAAATACGACATCGCCTCAACACTTGAAGAAACGGCACACGAAAACACGACACTTTGGGCGCAAACCGCCTGGGTAAGCGCCATTTCAAGCAGTGTGCAAGATTTGCGTACAAGTCTCCGTGAAATTGTCTGGTTGCTCAATATGGAAAATGATAATCTTGATGCACTAATTGCCTATATCCACCAAGAAGCCCGCCGTATGGCGCTTGGGGCGGGTTTGGCAATAGAATTTGTCGCCGACAACAGTATTCCCGATGTGGCTATTGCACCGGAAATTCGGCGGAATATGGTCATGGCTGTGCGCGAGGCGTGTGGGAATATTCTCAAACACGCCGGAGCAAGCCGCCTCTTCATTGAGGCTTCCTGCGCCGATACAACTTTCACCCTTGCCTTACGCGATAACGGGCGTGGCTTTGCTCCATCGGACATTCGGCAATTTTCCAATGGCTTACAAACCATGCGCAAACGCATGAACGATTGCGGCGGCACGTTCTCTATCAAATCCGTGCCGCAGCAAGGGACGACGGTAACGTTTTCAATTGCGTTGCGATAGAATCCTCTCAAAGATTTTGCAACTGCTCACGTATCGGGCGAGGGTCTGCCTTCTTAGGCAGGCTCTCGTTTCTGCACTGTGAGTAAATCGAGAGCTTCGTAACAGAAAATTTTCGGAATTTTTTTTGCTCAATCAACGGAAACAATTATTTTGCGCCGAAGTTCGGTGCGCTCAAGTTGTGGGATTCGTACTGTGTAATTCTTTTTTTGTGCATTCTTTTTCTTCCTCGTTATGATAAAACACTGTCTGTTTTTCTGCCTTGTTTTTTCGCTTTCTCTCCTCGACACATCTGCTCAAGACCGCACTATTACTGGCTCAGTCAGTGATAGCGCCCAAAAACAGCCGCTTTTGGGCGCACGGGTGCATCTGCGGGGTACGCTGCGGGGTACGGTCACCGATGCACAAGGTAAATTTTCTCTTCAAGTCCCGTCCGATGCGGTCTTGGAAATATCCTACATCGGCTACAAAAATGCGCAAATTCCTGTGGGAAGCGCACAAAATGGTACTTCAAACCTTACTATCTCGCTCAGTCCCGACCCAAGCAAGATTGATGCGGTTGTCGTAACGGCGATTGGCATTGAAAAGTCCCAAAAATCGCTTGGTTATGCTATTTCGGAGGTGCAAGGCGCAGATTTGACCGAAGCACGAGAAACCAATCTCGCGGCGGCACTCGTGGGAAAAGTTGCCGGAGCGCAAATCAACATGAATGCGGGTACGGTTGGATCATCGTCGCGCGTGATTTTGCGCGGTGTCAAGGCGATTGGCGCATATCAAAATAATCAGCCGCTGTACGTTGTGGACGGTATTCCGATTGACAACACAAGCGGCATTCAGCCCGGAAAATATGGCGGTGTGGATTGGGGCGATGGGATTCAGCACATTAATCCCGACGATATTGCGAACATCTCGGTTTTACGCGGTGCGGCAGCATCGGCGCTCTACGGCTCGCGGGCGCAAAATGGTGTAATACTCATAACCACCAAAAAAGGTTCGCCCTCAAGCGGCTTAGGCGTGGAGTACAACGGAAATTTTGTCTGGGACACGCCGCTTATTCTGCCCGATTTGCAAAATGAGTACGGGCACGGTTACGGCGGTAAATCGCCCACAACACAAGATGAGGCACTGGATGCAGGTACAAGCTCGTGGGGCGAAAAAATGAATGGACAGTCCGTCATGTTTTTCGACGGTGTGCGCCGCCCACTTGTAGCGCAGCCGAACACACTCCGTGATTTTTACCAAGCCGGAGGACGCGCTTTTACCAATACCGTCGCACTTTCGGGCGGCACAGAAACAGCAACAGTGCGTTTTTCCGCATCGAATTTGGACAATATCGGCATGATTCCGAAAAGTTTTTTGAACCGCACCACGCTTACACTCACCGCCGGTGCTGCCCTTAGCGACCGTTTCCGGCTAGAAGCAAAGGCAAATTACATCGGTGAGCGCTCCAATCGTACACCGCTTGCCGACCAAGCCAATCCGGGCAGAACGTTTATGTACATGGCGCGAAGCCTGAGTACGTCTATGCTCCGTGACTATCGCCTGCCAAACGGCGAGTTTCAGCAATACACCTACGATGCCTACAACCCGAATCCATATTTTCTCACCGACGAGCATTTTTCACGGCAAACGGTTGAACGCTTGATTATGAGCGCCCTCATGCGGTATCAAGTCTCGGACGAATTAGCGGTGCAGCTTCGCGCCGGACGCGATGCAAATCTTCGGCGTTTTCAGTCTATCGAAGGAATCGGTACGCCCTACAACCCGCCCGGATTTATCTACGAAGGTCGCACGAACACACAGGAAGTCAATGTTGATGCGCTTTTCACTTACACTAAATCCCTTGCCGAGCGCACCAATCTTACGCTCACCGCTGGTGGCAATTTCATGGAAAACAGCTTGGAAGGCGATTACATCTATGCATACGAGTTTATTCTGCCCGGCTTTTTGAATGTTGCCAATACCAAAGGACGCGATACCTACTACGATTTGCTACGGAAGCGAGTATTGTCGGTCTATGGCTCGGCGCAATTTTCCTTGCAGGATTGGCTTTTTGTGGAAGCAACAGCCCGTAATGACTGGTCTTCCACACTGCCGACGGCAAATAATTCATACTTTTACCCCTCCATCAATACCAGCATCGTTCTCTCAGAACTCATGCGGCTTCCAGAGGTATTTTCCTTCGCAA
>JAAFHM010000280.1 GCA_013298375.1 Ignavibacteria bacterium
ACGAAGGTGGTCGAAAAATCTGCCGCATTTGTGCCGGAAATCGTGACATTACTGAGAGAAAGTGCTGCCAAGCCAGCATTATTGACCAATGCTTGCGCCGAGCCGGGCGTATTAAAATCCATCAATGGCGAAACAAGCATTTGTGCGCCCAATGAAGGACGAATATTGTACGGAACTGATAAACGCTCATAGTTCAAATAACCATTATCGGCAAGAAACACAACGACAAATTCTGCCGTCCGCAAACCCGTTCCTTGAAGCGCTGTTGGGGTGAGTTGAAGGCTAAAAATGGCTGTCTGCGCGGTATTGGTCGGCATTGTGCCAAGCGTTTGTGCTTGTTCAAATGCTACCGCTTTGCCGTCCAATGAGCGCAGTTCAATTCGTGCATTTTGCGCCGTTGCCAGCACATTCAGCACCGAAAACCGTACTGAAACGGGCTGCACGTCCTGAACCACACCCGTAGCCGCACCAATACTCACACTTTGCACCGTCAAGCCCGCCGGAGAAGCTGTAAGCGCTTGCAGGGCATTGAGTCGTCCAAAAAATCCAAGCGGTCGGTTCGATGGTGAACCCGCACCAAGCAAGATATTATCCGATGTTCCACGAATTTGCTGAATAATTTGGCGCGGGGTCAAATTGGGACGACGACTGCGGAGCAGTGCCGCCACACCAGCCGCCATCGGCGTTGCCATGGATGTTCCTGAAAATTCATCGGTATAAGCATTGCCCGTCGCGGTGCTGAGAATAGATTCGCCGGGGGCAAACACATCCACAAGCAAGCCAAAATCGCTGCTTGGCGTGGCGCGGTCGGCTTGATTGCTGGAGCCAACGGCAAGAACATTATCGTAGGAAGCAGGAAATTCGGTGTTGTCGGTCACGCCGCCAGTATTGCCTGCGGCAGCCACCACCAATGCGCCCATATCTGTCGCGGTGTTGACGATATCTTGTTCAAAACGGCTATACCGCCGACCGCCAAAACTGCATACAATCACTTTTGCGCCCATCTGCGCGGCGTACAAGATTGCTTCGTAGCCCCGATAAATCCCGTCAATACGGTCTCCGTCGGTGCCGCACTTAATCGGAAGCAGCTTGCAATGCGGCGCAATACCAGTGCCGCCCAGCATATTGTTCATCTGTGCGGCGATACTTCCGGCAACGTGTGTGCCGTGATTCGGCAGTTCGCTTGGCACAAGTCCGCCTCTGAAGCGGAGTTTGGGGTCGTTGTCTTCGCGGAAATTTCCTTGCAAAAGATCGGCTTCGCGGGCAGCACCAACAAAATCCCACCCGTGCCAATCATCAATTTTTCCGTTTCCATCATCGTCCAGACCGTTTGAGCGCTTGTCGCGTCCTTGCGCGTCACGTCCGGACTCGCCCGGATTCGTCCAAATGCTCGCCGCCAAATCCTCATGCTCCCAATCTACACCCGTATCGCAAACGGCAACAACGACGCTCGAATCGCCCCGCGTCAGTGTCCACGCCTCTTGCGCACGAATGCGCTGCCAGTGGTATTGCCGCGAAAAAAGCGGGTCATTCGGTGTTGGAAATAAGGTTTGACGGGCTTGAAGCGTTTGCATCGGCTCGGCGTATTCAACATCGGGCAGTGCTTCCAAATCAGCGCACAAGCGGCGTACATCGGTCGGGGCGGTAAAAAGAATTGTTGTGAAAAAAATGTCCTTACCTGTGGGAGGTGCGCTTACGCGCCGCACGCCAAGCGGCAATTCCCGAACCGACTGCACGGAATATGCCGAAAGGACGGCTCCTACCGCCTCGTGGATAACGACACCGCTTGCGTCCGCAATGATACGCTGTTTCGTTTTGAGATACAAGCCCATCGTGTGCTTGGGTACAGCATTGTTGCTAAGGTTTACGTTCAGTTTGATGGTTGATTCGTTGCCAAACTTTTCATCCGGCGCGGCGCAAACTTTTGCGAGTGAAGAATATCCATTCGCCAAATGCTTCCCCGCAGCCACTAGCCGCAGCGGTGCTTGCTTCTGCGGCGCAAGCGCGGATGCTTGACCTGGCCAATCACTTCTGTCAACACGTCCGCTTGAAAGCGGCTGTGCCAGAAGTGTTGTCGGCAATATGGCAGTGGAAATTATCATAACGAGATTGCTCACAATGAGACACAAGCAAAACAAGAAAAAATGACAACAGGGATAAACCCGAATGTTTTGGAAGCAAGATTTCATCAGCATTTGAGCGAAGTTTCGCAATAATCAATGTAGCTACGCAAGAACACCTGCAAAAATCATGCTGAAATTCCGTGCCAAGTATTTTTTCTGAAAATATCGCCACTCAATAGTTGTTCAAAAAGCCTTCATAGTGTATATTTCCAGTGCGGGAAATACTTGCTACCCAAATCCAAATATTGTATAGCGACAAACAGGGGCTATGACTTTTGGGTAGAGAAAATTATGACGAAAAGCACCGTAACTCCTTCATCAATAAACGGTTCTTGCTTAGAGAGAACGATGCTATACCATTGAAACAATCTCGCTATTCCCATGTATTATCACTTTTTTCTTCGAGGTGTTGCTATGAAACCCTTCCCCTATCTGCGTGGCTTTTGTCTGAAAGCCTTATTCTACTTTGCTTGCGGGGCTTCGCTTTTTGCTCAACCTGCGCAAGACACGCTGTATATCAATTTCAACTCGCACTGCGAAGAAAGCGACAAAGATCCGGCGGGCGTAACGCTGAACTATGCCGCTAATCAAACGCAATACACCCAATACCGCGCTTACGTCAAGCAAATTGCCGATATGGTGCGCTCGAAGGGCGGAAAGTGGAACTACCAATCGGATTGGAATTTCCTGCTTGCGGCGCAGCAATTTGATAAAGGCGACGCTTCGACCAATGGAAAAAATCTCTTGCGCTGGATGGCGGAAGACAACAACGGACAAATTCAACTCGACCCCCACGCCCACCAAAACCAGTACAATTATGCCGATGTCGCCTATCTGCTCGACCAGCTTTCGCCCACGATAAAATCATCAAAAAATGTCGGCGGTTTTACGTGGAATGGTCCAATGGGAGCGCAAACACTGATGGGAATGACCGCCGCAGGTTTTACGTGGGATTCCCTGGCAAAGGGTTTGCGAGGACGCAAATACCCGACCTACACGTGGAAAGCAGAAGTGCTGCTCGGCGGTGCAACGTACGATTATCGCCGAATGCAAACCGGACACGGCAACGACCTCAATCATAGCGGCGCATGGCGACCCCGCGACACTACCAGCACGGGCTATATGAATCATACCTGCACGGCAGCATTGGCAAATATCGGTGTTGGCGACGATGCGCTCATCGACAGTACAAAGCCCGTCGCAACGGTTGTCACAGAAATAATGACAAAGGTACGGGCAGCCATTACGGCAATGCGGGCAAATCGCGGAAAGTTTTTTACGATGCAAATTCAAACAAATCAACGCGATTTCTCGCGGGCGGGATATCTGGATAAAATCAATATTTTGCTTGATTCTCTGCGCCCCCTGGCGGCTTCGGGGCAAATCAAATGGGCGACCCACAGCGAAAAAGCCGCAGCGTGGAAAGCGCTCTACAATGAACAACCCAACTTTTACCCCTTGACCAACGGCGTTGACCAGTGTTCAACGCCTCCATCCGGCACACCAGCGCTCACACCATCGGTGGCAACATTGCCTGATTTCGGTAGTGTCAATATCGGCAAAACATCGTCCGTGCAGAGCTACACGCTCACTGGTTCTCGCCTCGCAGCAATCGTGTCAGTATCGGCTTCGCAGGGTTTTCAAGTCGCAAATAGCGCTACGGGGCAATTCGCCAGCACACTCACACTCACGCCAAGCGGCGGGAACCTCTCCGCACAAGTCTTTGTGCGCTTTGCGCCAACTTCTGCGGGAGCCATTTCCGGTACAATTACTCACGCAAGCGGCTCGGCAACAGCAACGACGCGCCTGAGCGGTACGGCACTGCTCCCAAGCGCCGTGCGTAATGAACAAGGCGCAGTTATTTTCGCCGTAGCACCAAACCCGATTACGGACGAAATGCGTGTAGAATTTACACTATCTCGTGCAGAGCGCGTCAAATTGAGTTTGTACAATGCACTTGGTCAAGAAACAGCATCGTTACTTGATGTTGAATTGCCCGGTGGTCAACACAGCTATCAATTTTCACAAACCGTATTACCAAGCGCTTTTGGAGCATATTTTCTCCGCCTTCAAACACCAACATTTACCCACACTCAAACCGTACAGGTGCAACCATGAAATTAGCTTTGATGATTATTGCTTGGCTTATTGTTAGCATAACAAGCATATCCGCTCAAACCTTTATTGCGCCTCGTGCTGTTGAGAATAACAAGTATGTTTATATGAACGTGGTGATGAATTGCCATGATTTTTCGCAGGTGAAAACTTCCTACGCGACGCTCTCACGGCTCTTTGCAATCTATCGCAAGTATAACATCATCGCCGATTTTTATTTTACCGAACAGCTTGCACAGCGCTTAGAGTGGAGTTATGCGGGATTTCTGGACTCGCTGCGCCGCGCCGGAATGGGCATCAATATTCATCACCGCTCTCCACATGCACTGAATTTTCGCCCGACTCGCCGCGAAGCACAAAATCCGCAACTTGGCATCATTACTCTTTTCCGGCAGGGAAAAACGGACGAAGCGATTGCCGAGTGCGAAAAATGGGAACGTCGGCGCGTCAATGTTGCCACCGGCGGCTTAGATTCTGCCTTGGGTGGGTATGATTTTATTGAGCAGAAGTCCGGAACGAAGCCCGTTTGCGTGGGGTTTGGCATTAGCGGAAATTTCGATGCGGACAGCCTTGCCATTGGCGCAATGATTCCTCTGAAAAAATCCGGCTTACGCGCCACGGTTGATGAACACGAGGGCGGCGCTGATGCGACGTATCCGTTTATGTCCATTCGGGGCGTACTCGCGCGTCCTTCCGACAGCAGCATCACGCGCTGGGCGGCTGGAACGATGAAAAGTGATACGTTTTGGTGGAAAATGGTTCTCACGCCCGATGCGGACGCTTACAGCCCGCGCCGTTATGCGGAGCGTCAGATGGCGCAGGTGAACCGCAACCAGCTCACGCTGATAAACGCCATCATGCACGAAACTGATTTTAGCTACGACCGTCCCCCATTTTATTCGGTGTATTACGTCGAAGGCACATCCGGCGCGACAAATCCCGTTCCCTACGACACGACGGCGTTTCCCACAGACCGCATTATTCCTTGGTCACAGCGCCAAAAAGACGCAATTTGGGCGAAGTATGATTCGCTGATGCAATACATCGGGACGCATCCGAATATTCGCACGATTACCATGCAAAGCCTCATAAACACTCTTTCGGACGACCGTGAGCGCTCCATTTCCCGTGAACAATGCCGCAATTTGGCAAGTCAAATTCTCACACAGGCTTCCGGCACAAGTTTCCGCCTACCAACAAAAAACTTTTTTACGATTCCGCAAACAACCGATTATTTTTCGCTTGCCGACAGTTACTATGCGCTTCAACGTTCACTTGCCGAATATGCCCGCACGGGGCGATTGCCAGAGTCACTGACATTACGCGACCTTGTACCGCCATTAGGCAATGGAACTGTCTTAACAGCAACGTTTTCGCCTACTCTCAATGACGCACTGTCGGTAATACGCGCTCAAGACAGCCTCCTTTTGCTACAAACCGCACAAAATCGCTACGGCGGACGTATGCCGACGAGTATTGCACTTGGAACACGCTCATTGAACACGTTGGAATACTTCGTGCTGCTGGCACGGGCATTTCAAGCGGCAGACGGCGGCTCTGCAAGCGGCACGAGCGCTCTTGAAGCAAGGACGATTGCTATTCCGGCAGCGCTCACCCCTCCGTCGGGTGCTATGCCGAGTCAAAATGGTCCGACAAACTGGACGGTAAAGCCCTTGCGCCGTCTGGCATCCGTTCCGACCTCGGTGCGCACCGAAGAAAATAGTTCCGATGGCGCACCCTTACTGGTTTCGCCCAATCCTATTTCGTTGGATGATGTTCGTGTGGAATATACACTTTCTTCTCCTTCTTCTGTCAATCTTTATCTTATCAATTCTTTGGGGCAGAAGGTTTTGGCGATGCCTTCAGAAAACAGCCCTCAAGGGAAAACGAATATCGTTTTGAATATACACGAACTGCCACAAGGCTCATACACACTATGCGTAGAAGCGGAAACACAACGGATGGCACGCCTTATTCACATCATTCGCTAAAGCAAGCACTCCTGTTTTTAACAGCAATTTTTCTCCATTTCTTTTTTCTCCATTTCTCTGGCTTTTCTCCGATAAATTCAGCATATTCGGCAAAAAAATACCCTTTCCTTCACTTCTTTCTGTGTGTTATGGTGAACTTTACTTCTGCTCGAAGCCGTTCGGTCACGCTTCATTTGCGGG
>JAAFHM010000269.1 GCA_013298375.1 Ignavibacteria bacterium
TCCAAGAAACTTAACCACACGGCATTAAAATCAAAGATATACATTTCCGCTTTGAAGCGAGCTTTTGAAGAATTGAGAACTCTTGAACCTATTCAGCTTCAGAACCTCGCTGCGTAAGGTGAGATACTCACACTCTCTCAAGAATTGGTCTCTGAAAGCTCTTGGAGTGGCAATTCCACAATAAATGTTGCGCCCTTGCCTAGTTCCGACTCGCACCAGACGCGCCCATTCATTGCCTCGACCATTTTTTTGACAATGCTCAAGCCTAGCCCCGTACTATGCTCTCCGCCTGTTGGTCGAGCAGTGAGACGAGCAAATTTCCCAAAGAGCTTTTTCATATCTTCCCCAGAAATCCCAAGCCCTTCGTCCTCAACCTCAATGCGGAGGAATTGGGAGTTGGTCATTGGGGAATTGGTCATTGGGGAGTTGGTGTTGTCGTTAGACAAATGTCCAATGACTAATGACGAATGACCTTCTTCCTGACCAACGGCTAATGACGAATGACGCAGTCTGACGTACACATTTTTGCCAAGCGGCGAGTATTTGACGGCATTTGACAAAATATTGTCCAAGACTTGATTAAAAATCTGCTCATCAACAAGCGCTATCGTATTCATCTCAGTTGGGCTACTCCAGTGCAGCGTAATATCTTTCGCGGCTGCACGTTCACGGTACATTTCTACCGTCATTGCAATAACAGGTGCAACGTCCAGCCCAACAATCCGCAATTCAATTCCCCCAGATTCCATGCGGTACGAATCCAACACATTTTTCACCAATTCCAGCATTCGATTGCCAATAAAGCCCAGTTGGTCGAGAATGGCATTTCTATCGGATTCGGGAAGGTCGGGGTCGCGCAAAATATCCGTAAAGCCCGTTACCGCAGAAATAGGATTTTTGAGGTCATGCGCGACGATGCTCATTATCTCGTCTTTTTCGGTATTGAGTGCCGTTAGGCGCTCATTGGCATTGGCAAGTTCAATATTGTTCTCGGAAAGCGCCGTATTCGTTACCTCAATCTCTTGCGCTTGATGCTCCAACAGCCCTTGCTGACGCAAAATCTCAGCATTTGTCACGCGAAGTTCATGCTCGGAGCGGCGTTTATTGCGGTACGCAACAGCAATCGCAACAAGTAGTCCCACCGCAAGAACCACACCGCCCAAAAGCCCATTGCGCACACTCGTTTGCAATGCTCGTTCTTTCGTGAGAAGTTCAATTTGAATGCGTTGGCGGTCAAGTTCGTAGTTGGTTTGCAAAGCCGCGAGGCGGCGTGTACTCTGTTCATTAAACAGCGAGTCCCGCAGCGTGATAAATCGTTGGTAATGTTCCAATGCGCTTTTATGGTCGCCGGAGCGCTTACTCAATCGTGCAAGAATTTCATGCGCATTTTGCAATAACAGCGCTGAACCAAGCTCTTTCCCTAAAACCATTGCAGTATTGGCATCGCTGGCGGCGGCACTGATTTCGCCTTGCTCCTCCAGTACCTGCGCCATATCCAGCAGCACGAGCGCCCGCACCTGCTTTCCTGCTTCGCGCATGGACAAGGCTTCACGCAAGGTTTGAAGAGCTTCATCGTACCGCTTCATTTTCAAATAGACTTTGCCAATATTCCGCAGCGACGAGGCAACGCCAGCATTATCGCCGATTATGCGTTTCATTTCGATTGAGCGTTGGTGGTAGAACAGCGCTGAATCAAACGCATTCATGCTTTCGTACGCCACGCCGATGTTGTTCAAATTCCGCACATAAAATTTCGTGTTTTTGAGTGAGTCGTTCAGCCGCAAGGCGCGGAAATAGTAGGTGAGCGCGGTGCTATGCTCTTTCATATCCCGATAGACCATGCCGACATTATTCAGCGTTCCGGCAACACCAGGCATATCGGAAATTTTCTCTCGCAGCGAGAGTGCTTGCAGGTAGTATTCAAGCGCTTTTTCGTAGTTATTTTGGATAAAATAGGACACCCCAATCACATTCAAACTCAAAGCCTTCCCCTTCCAATCCCGCAAGGAATCTGCCAAATGAAGCGCCCGGAGCGCCATTGCACGGGTACTATCGGGAAAGGTCTCGTGAATGCTCATGCCATAATCATTCAGCGCTTTGATGGTATTTGTATCGGCTGGACGGCGCTCTGCTACACGCCGAAGACTATCGGTATTCGCCCCAAAACTGCTTTGCGCAGCTCCTAGAAGAATGCAAACAACAAGAAGAAAAAAAATACGCTGCTTCATAAACAACATCGAATAACGGTGGAAAGCCAGAAGTGATGAGCCAATTTAGCAAATTCGCGGTGTTTCGGCAACAGGCATTGTATGGAACGTTTTATCAAGTCGCGGTGTGATTACAAGGAAGAAACAATATCGACCACGACAGATGTTACCTGATGGCGGCACGAATTTTTGACGATAAATAATCCATAATCCACACCACCGAAGCAATCAGCAAAATAATCAACCCCACTTCGTGCCATTTTGCCAAGCCTTGATATTGCACCAGAAGCGTCCCAATACCGCCCCCGCCCACCAAACCAATCACCGTCGCCATGCGGACGTTAATGTCCCAACGGTAAATCGTAAAACTCAAAAACGGCAAAATAATTTGAGGTACAACAGCAAACCAAATCACCTGTAATGGAGCGGCTCCGACGGATTCCATTGCTTCAACAGTTCCGTGATCTATTTCCTCAATCTGCTCAGAATATTGCTTCATCAGCGAGGCAATCGTGTGAACAGCAAGCGCCAGCATCCCCGCAAAGGGACCAATCCCCACCCACACCGAAAAAACAATCGCCCAAATAAGCGGTTCAATTGAACGCGCAAGATTGGCGACAAATCGTAGCGAATAATACAACGTCCGTGCAGCAGGATGACCACCAAAAATATCGTCCACGCAATTTTGCGCACAAAAAAAGCTAAGTGCAAACGAAAACGGCAAAGCAAGCAATGTCGCCATGAGCGCCAGATAAATGGTCTCAATAATTGCGAACAACGCCTGTTCAAAAATGGAAAACTCCGGCGTAAAGAGTGCCGTAAATATGCGCTGCGCGCCCTGTACACCTTCGCGGGAAAATAAATCGGCAATGGAAATCTTGGTCACAAGCCATCCTGCCACAACCGTCAGCACAATCACAATCCACGAAAAATGCTGTGCGAGCGCTTCACGCCATGTTCCGCGCACTTTTGCACCTTCGGGGTTGTCGAAAAAGCCAAGCATCATGCGCCCTGGGGAGGCATTAACGAGATTCATCCCCAGCCCCAAAGCCGCACCCAGACTTGCATAGAAAGCATACAAAAACGTCGTCAACACAGGAGCATTATCTAAAGGAAAAACCACACCGAACCACAAAGCCCGATGGAGTAAAATCAGGCAGTAGATACCCAAAACAAGGTCTATTGCCAGAGCAGCAACGTATGATTTACGCCGTTTGCGGCGATTATGGCGTTCAATAATTTGTGCAGCAGTAGATTTGGTCATAATCGTAACAGTAGGTGAGTGTGCTTTTTTGCTTTAAAGGCGTATTCCGCCACCGGGGAGCGCCGGACGCGGCTTTGCGGCAAGCATCGGCGAGGATTGATACCGTGAGTTTTGCTCTTGTTCGACAATATCCAAACGGAAACGCTCAATGGAATGTTGCAAAGCGACGGTAAGTTTACTCAAGCTATCGGCAGTTGTGGCTATCTGTTCGGTTCCGGCTGCGGTCTGGCGAGCGACATCGCTGATACTGTCTATCTCGCGGACAATATTTTTCCCTGCCTCCACGTGCAGCCCACTTTCGCTGGCAAGCTGCGAAATCACATCCGACACCCGCGCCGTGCGAGCAATAATGCGGTCAAGCGCCTCTGCGGTCTGCGAGGCAAGGGATTTTCCGAGTTCCACCGTGCGTGTGCCTTCGTGCATGACGCTCACAGCGCGTGAGGTCTCGTTTTGAATTTTGGTAATTGTTGCGGCAATCTGCTTGGTTGCTTGTTGTGTGCGCTCGGCAAGTTTGCGGACTTCATCGGCAACAACCGCAAAACCCCGTCCGGAATCACCCGCACGGGCGGCTTCAATGGCGGCATTCAAGGCGAGAAGATTTGTCTGGTCGGCAATTTCTTCAATCGTCTGCACAACCTCGCCAATTTCTCCCGTTGTTGCGCCGAGGGATTGAATCACGCTTCCTGCTTGCATTACCACGCCGACGACGGTGTTCATGCCGTCAATGGTCTTTGCAACCACGATACCACCTTGTTTTGCATCTTCGCTTGCCTCAGCAGCCTCGAATGCAGCTACTGAAGAGCGCTCAGTGGTTTGCTCAATCGTTTCGGTCATGGCACCAAAAGCGCGGACAATCTGCTCGACTTGGCGTGTTTGCGCGTGTGCGCCCGATGCCATCGAATCGGTGCTGGCAGAAATTTCGATGCTCGCGCCCGCCGTTGCATGGATAGATTCCGAGACTTTGCCGAGCATAGCATTGAGGTTGTAAACGGCTTCATTAAAGCTGCGACAGAGCCTTCCAATGTCGTCGTTATTTTCGGCATTTAGTCGCACGGTCAAATCGCCATGCGCAAAACGTTGAATCTGCCCCAGCATTTCTTCAACACTGCGTGTGAGATAATCTTTCTGCTCTTGCACCTCACGTGCGGACTGCTCTACAGCGTACTTTTCGCGCTCAATCAGTTTTTTTGCATCGCCGAGTTCTGCCGCAACCTTCTCCGCTTCTTGCTTGGCGCGGTCGGCAACTTTCAGCGCGGTATCTTTTTCATTTTCGTAGAGCGTCGTAAAGACAGTAGCCATCAGGGTTCCACCAATGGCTGCTATCAAAAAACGAATGGGCATTTTGGCGGGGTCGCCAGGCACAGGAAAAACGTAGCCGCTATTCCACATCACCATATACACCGTAAATTCCACGCTCAAAATCCCTACCACCACCCACGCTATACGCCGCGTGGTCAGCAGCATCGTAATCATTGGATTCAAAATAATCCATGGAAGCGCGGTCGATTGCAAGCCCCCGGATGTAGCAATGGTGGCGGTCAAGCACCACAAATAGGTAAAACTTACACTTAACCCCGCAAAACGATCTGTTGTGGAGCGTTTCATAATGAAAAGCGTCGCCCACATCTGGGCTGCCGCTATCCAAAGAGCAATACCGGCAATGGTATTTTTAATGGAAAAGTACATAAATGCGCCGTAGAAAATGCCAATCACTCCCATAATGATTGTCATGCGGGCGCAGAGTTTCGCACGGCGACGCATTTCGTGGTCGCGGTGCATGATTTCCGGCACGAAGGAATCAGCAAATGTATTAAAGCTAAAACTCATCAGCGTTCTCCAAAAACGGTAAAGTAACAAGTATTTATCGAATGTTGAGAGGATACAACCAAAAGACGTGCAGAAGATAACCAATTTTCCATGGATGGCAAAAACCTTTTCGGCGTACCAGCCAGAAGCCTCCGATACGAAAATATGTTTAACGAAAAAGATGATTGAATGATGGTTGCATTCTTCTTGTAGCAATCTCTTTCTCCCCCCGTACCTGCGCGGAATATTCGGCATTTTCGGGATGTTTTCCTATATTGTTGTTGACGACAACTCACGCATTTATCCACTTCACCCTCTTACCGCTATGCACCGTTTCGTCTTGCTCTTCCTATCGTATTTTCTGGCAAATACTTCGCTCTTTGCCCAATCTGCAACCGCTTCAATGAACGAAGATTCCGCTTTTGTGCGCAATAACTACGTCAAAACGGAGGTTTCAATTCCGATGCGTGACGGCACGAAGCTCTTCACCACCATTTACGCGCCGAAAGATGCTTCCGAGACCAATAAATATCCCATTATCATGCAGCGCACCTGTTACAGCGTCGAACCCTACGGCGCAGACCAATACGAAAAAAGCCTTGCACCAAGCCGTTGGATGATGCGCGAAAAATATATCGTGGTCTATCAAGACGTGCGCGGACGCTGGATGTCGGAAGGCACGTGGACAAATATGACTCCGCAAATTCCCAACAAAAAAGCAAAAACCGATGTGGACGAAAGCTCCGACACCTACGATACGATTGAGTGGCTCATCAAAAACGTGAAATTCAATAATGGGCGCGTCGGGCAGTGGGGAATTTCTTATCCGGGTTATTATGCCATAGCGGGCGCACTGGCGCAGCATCCTGCGCTGAAAGCCTCGTCGCCGCAAGCGCCAATTGCCGATTTTTTCTTTGACGATTTTCATCATAACGGCGCAATGACGTTAGGCTATTTTATGGCATATCCTGTTTTTGGCGTTCAGAAAACAAAGCCCGTCACCGAGCCTTGGTACTCAATTATCAAAACGGGAACCTATGATGGTTGGCAGTTTCATCAAGATATTGGTCCGCTTAAAAACGCAACGGAGCGGTTTTACAAGGATAATTTTTTCTGGAATGAAATGGTCGAACACCCCAACTACGATGCCTTCTGGCAAAAACGGAATTTGCTACCGCATTTGAAAAATGTGAAACACGCCGTGATGATTGTTGGCGGCTGGTTCGATGCCGAAGACCTCTATGGACCGCTGAATATCTACAAAACGTTGGAGAAAAATAATCCCGGCTCTTACAACACGATCGTCATGGGTCCTTTCGGGCATGGCGACTGGGCGCGTGAGCAAGGTCATCATTTGCACAACCACATTTATTTCGGCGACAGCATTTCAACCTTTTACCAACGCGAAATCGAAGCAAAATTTTTCCGCCATTTCCTGAAAGAATCGGGCGAC
>JAAFHM010000301.1 GCA_013298375.1 Ignavibacteria bacterium
GGGCGGGGTTTGTAGGATGGAGTGTTTTGTATTGCCCGCCGCACAGCGTCGGGATTGGCGGCGACTTCCTGCGCCGTGAAAAATTTTCCTCCCGTGGATTCCGCCAAGCGCCGTAGAAAACCAGCGTTCATGCGTAAATTTTGATATTCGATGTTGACCTTGCCCACGCTGAATCGCCCTGAATCTTCGCCATACTTCTGATTGTTGACTAGCGCCGTTCCCACAAAGCTGTACTCACCTTCTCCCAAGCCTTCGACCGTTGCGGAATAACGCCCACCACCGAGCGCCGTCAGAACGATTTCACGGGTTTGTTTGAGGGCTGGGCTTTGCAATGCCACGCGCACCTCTGCGCCATCAAGCGGGCTGTAGCTGCGGTCATAGACCTGCGCGGTGATTTCAACACTTTCGCCGCTTCCATAGACTTTACGCGAGGATTTGACGCGCACAAATTTCCCTTGATCGCTGGTGGCAAGCCATCGCAAGCTATTTTCAAAAAATGTCCCGAAAATATCCGGCACTTCGCGCCCCTTCGCTGCTTCCGCCGCAAAACCCAGCAATTTCCATCGGTACAGCCCATAACCAAGAATTGCCAGCGATTTGGTATTGTTGAGCGTACGCTGCACGATAAGCGGCTCGGCAAGCGGTACATTGTTGAGTTTGACCGTCGAAAGCACTTCCGCTTCGGGCTTGACGCGCACAAGAGTTTCGGTACGAAAAAGCGGCGGAAGTTGATTCCACGCCTTCGCGTCGGTGTCTGTGCCAGAGAGTTTCATCACAGGGCTGGAAAGTGCTTGCTGTTTGACATCGGGCAAAGCCAGCATTTCTTGTTTGCTGCCCGTGAGCGTCGTAAAGGGCAAATAAGGTTCAAGCGGTCGAAGGCGCACCCAATCAAGGTCTTGCGAAGCAATAAACAGGACGGGCTTATTGCGCGAAAGCTCTGTTTTGACCGCCTCAATGACCGCAAGCGGTGTAGCAGTGAGAGGAAAGCCTACCAGCACGATAGCTTCCGCCTCAGAGAGATCTTGTCGCAACGTCTCCATAGTACGTTTTGGAGCAGCAGCATTCCCAGCAGAAGCCGCTTGGGAACTGGCGGCATCGTCCAGAAAACCGCCCTTCATATCTTCCACATAGACATTGCACTGCACATTGCTATTGGCTTCCAAGGACGAGCGGAGAAAGGAAATATCGGGCGAAATCTGCGAAGCCAGCACCAGTGTTTTGCGCTTATTTTTCAGAATATTGACAAACTCCGAATACGTGTTATTTTTGGTGGTGAGTTCGCCTTCTAAGCCGCTTTGATTCTTGATTTCCGCCGTAAGCGTGTGCATACCTGCCTGTGTGGGCTTGTAGATAACGCTCAGAGTGCGTGCTTCTGTGCCGCGCACGGGTAGAACTTGTTCATGGACAACATTCCCATTATCCCGCAACACCAGCCGCGCTGCGCCTTCACTAAAGCCAGAGGTTTGAATGGTAATATTCACCGGCAATTCGCTTTCAACGTAGCCGACTTCATTGGTAATAATCGAGCGCACGGCAATATCCTTTGCTTCGGTGGAGTCGCCCACGCCAACAACAAACATCGGGCGACCCAGCATTTCTGCGGCATAGAGCGGGTTTTCTCCTTCGTTGAATGCGCCATCGGTCACGAGCAGAACGGCTTGAGTATTCGTGCGCTCTGCATCGTAAAAAATGCTCTGAAGCGGTTTGGCAAGATTGGTAAACTGCCCTTCGAGCCGCATCGCATCGGGGCGGAAGTCTTTTGCTGCCACGATGGTGAGATCGTTATCGAAAAGTGTTAGTGTGGAAGCGGCTTCGGGTAGCGCTTCATTAAGTGTTTCGGGTTTGAGTGCCGTGAGTGCGGCTTTATAATCAGCTTTGCGGTCACGCGAGGCATCGCGCAATGCTAAGGATTCGGAATTGTCGAGTAAAATCGCCACGCGCGGCGGTTCTTCGGTTGCCCTGAGAACATTGACAATCGGCTCAAAAAGCGCAAAAAGCAGTACCCAAAGCGCCATAAGCCGAAGTACCATAAGCGTGTAACGCCTCGGCTGTGACACTGGGGGCGATGTTATGCGATAAGCGTACCACGTCAGCGCCGCCGCCGCAATGCCGCAAAGAACAAGTAACCACCACGAAGCACTGAGGCTAAAACTGTATGAAGTCATAAGAAATTCTCAAACAAAAGTCTGGTATGAAAAATCAGGCGAACTGAGGAAGGAAGGCGTTCGCCATGGTAAAAATAATTTTGAAAATACGAAAAATCCCCGTAGTTTTGGAGTCTGTTTAGCGTCTGTGGCGCTTTTTTAACAAAAAAACTGCTATAACACTGCTAAACGGGGTGTAGCTCAGCCCGGTAGAGCGCTACGTTCGGGACGTAGAGGCCGGAGGTTCGAGTCCTCTCACCCCGACCAAAGCCCAGTTTTTACTGGGCTTTTTCGTTTTTAGGTAGGAGCATCACCCCCACCATAGCGTGACCAAGTGTCTATCGTTGGTAATCTTCGAGACCCCCCAAACAAACGTGCATCCTACCGTCACGGTCTCTCACAGGAAGGGAAATGGCATACTATTTGAGGCTATGCTTTTGTTATGAAAAAGCATTACCAATTATTTTCTTAGTGCGGGGTCTGCAAATGAATAGCAAGACACATCTTGAATTTACTCCTCCGACTTCAGCCGAAACACTGGAAATTGTGAGCTTTTCGGCGGAAGAATCCTTATCAGAGCCATTTCTTTTTACCGTTGAGATGGTCGCGCCTTCGCCAAGCATTGCGATAACGACCCTTGTGGGCGAACCGATTATTGTCAAAATTCTTGCCGACGATGGAACTGTCGCCCGACATTGTCACGGTCTTATTGAGCAAATCTCTCAGTCCATTGGTGCAAATTCCGCTATTGCCTACACGGCAACTCTCCGTCCGTGGCTTTGGCAGCTTCGTCGTGTCAAAAATTTCCGTATTTTTCAGAATAAAACCGTTCAAGAAATTCTGAAACTTGTTTTCGATGATTTAGGTTTCTCCGGCAAATATAAATTCTCTCTTCAAACTACCTATACCGCTCGTGAATACTGCGTCCAGTACGATGAAGATAGCTTTTCCTTCGTTTCGCGGTTGATGGAAGACGAAGGTATTTTTTATTTTTTTGAGCATACTGCCAGTGGTCACACCATGGTCATCGCCGATGATGCAACCGCGCACACTGCCATTACCGCACCAACATCCGTTCGCTACGCTCACGCACTGAATCAGCGTTCCCGAGAAGATATTATCGTCTCGACGGTATTGGAGCGGCAAGCCATTGAAAAAAAATACGCTTCGACGGATTATCACTTTATCACACCAGCAACGGACTTATTTGTTGAGGTTGCCACCACCGAAACACAATTCACCGACCCAATCCGCCTGTATGAATATCCCGGATATTATTCTGAAACTGCTGTGGGAACCAGCCGCTCCAATATTCGTGCGCAAGAGCTGGAAGCCCCGATGACGATGCTCTACGGAAAAACCTTTGTGCGGACGCTTGTTGCCGGATGTTCCTTTACGCTCGCAGAGCATGATAACACGACGCTCAATACCACGTTTGTTGTCCACAGCCTTTCCTTTAGCGTTGATACGCAAAGCGGCTATAGCAATAGCATCAAGGCTTTTCCTTCAACGGTGAATTTTCGTCCGCCAAGAATCACGCCGCGTCCCAGAATTGCTGGATATTTGAGTGCAATGGTTATTGGCAAGGAAGGCGAAGAAATTTGGACGGATAAGTATGGTCGTGTGAAGGTCAAATTCCCTTGGGATCGTGACGATGTCAAGGGCGAAGACCGAACCGTCTGGATACGAGTTGCTCAGATGTGGGCGGGAAAAGCGTGGGGAGCGATGTTTATTCCCAGAATTGGAATGGAAGTTGTCGTAAGTTTTCTTGATGGCAATCCCGATAGACCGCTTATTATCGGCACCGTCTATAACGCCGTTCAATCCGTACCCTACGAACTGCCCAAGAATCAAACACGCAGCACAATAAAAACACACTCTTCAAAAGATGGCGATGGCTATAATGAACTTCGATTTGAAGATCTTAAAGGAAGCGAGGAGATTTTTATTCATGCAGAAAAAGACATCAACACGAGAGTTGAACACGACTCCACTGATATTACGGAGAATCGCCGTATTGAACTTGTTCATGCAGGAAAACATACATTTGTTCAGCCGAAAGAAGGAGAAGATCGGGCGGAAGTTCAAAAATTACCGAAACTCGACACAACAGCCATAGAAACGCTTTATGTCAAAGGAGGCAACCGCAAAATCACGGTTGTCGATGATAATTCTACGGAAACACATATCAACGGCGGCGAATTTATTCACAACGTTGCGAAAAATTATACGCTCACCGTTGATAAAAATTTCACGCATTCGGTCAAAGAAAACTCAACATTAAAAACGGACGGAGAATTTTCACAAAAGGTCGGAAAAAACCACACCCTCACCGATGATAAAAATTTCACGCATTCGGTTGGCGGGAACTCGTCACTTAGCATTGACGGAAAGTTTTCGCAAGAAGTTACCCAAAATTTTACTTTGACCGTAAGCGGCAGTTCACTCACCATCGAAGCGAAAGGTAACTTGGTAATTAAAGGCGCAAATGTTTCGATTGAAAGTACCGCTGGCAATGTGATGATTAAATCAGCCGCGATGGTGATGATAAACTAATTCAACTCTCAAACCCATATTCGCACACTCTATGGCTTCCACTCCCCAAACCTGTATGACGGCTCAACTGCAATGTAGCTTTGGTGCTGCGCCGTCGAGTCTTGTTGTTTTGCCCAAAAATCGCGTTATGATGGAAAAGAAGGTTGCGGCAAATATTATGGATCACGTTCCGATGATGAACATTATGCCCTTCGGGATGTGTTCCTCCCCGGCAAATCCCGTTGTTGCTGCGGCGACGGCGGCAAAACTCGGCGTGATGTCGCCTATGCCGTGTATCCCCGCTACACCAGCACCTTGGATGCCGGGCGCTCCCAAGGTGCTGCTTGGTAAAATGCCGACGCTGAATCAAACATCGAAATTGATGTGTATTTGGGGCGGAATCATACAGATTGTGAACCCAGGGACAACCAAAGAAATGGTTCCCCCATAGTATTGCTTCAAGAGCAAACAATCGAATAAATCTGCGATATCCTATGTGTAGTCCATTTTGGAAGTGGGCTACATATTCCGTTTTTACGATGAGAGGAACAATAGTCCGTTCTGATAGATAGATTGCATCTGACTCCCTGTCCTAACTCTAATCCATTATTTTTACGATAGTTTTTCGGTACATTTATCATGAAACTAGAGCCAATTATTGAAGAAGTACAATGGCATGAAGGAATGATGCTTGCTCCGCAGCAGTTCCAACAAATGACACGGAGAATGGAGGGCGTAATTCATCGCACGGCGAGTATTGCCCAGCCATTTAATTGGGGAGTTTGGAACGTTAAAATTGACATCAATACTCTAATGTATAAAGGATTGGTGCGCGTTCAAGAACTGGATGCCATCCTGCCCGATGGATTGATAGCGCACTACTCTTCGTCTGGTACCGATATGTCCATTGCCTCCGAATTGGAGGCATTATCGGTATCGCTATTGGACGAAGAAGGACAACCGCCGATATCCTATCCCTGCACGGTCTATTTGGGTGTTATCAAGCGCCCGTCTGCTGTTCGGAATGAAAAATCGCGTTATCGCTCAGTATTTGGCGATACGGTGATGGATGAAAATACGAATGACAATCCCGTTGATATTCCTCGTTTGCGCCCACGATTGGAATTACTTGTTGGTGAAACCGTCAATGACCGTTATACTTACTTTCCATTGATGCAAGTTGATAAAATTAGCAATGATCATTACGTTCCGTTGGAATATACGCCACCGACGCTCAGAGTTGATACCGATTCTACAATCTTTACCATTTGTGATCGCATCATTACCCGTCTGCGGCAAAAAGCATTGTATGTCAGTGAGCAGCTTCGTCGCCGTTCAGCAGAATTAGGTCGCGATGGTTTGCAAGATCAACGTTTTATTTTTCGTGCTATTATTTTCGGAGTACCG
>JAAFHM010000592.1 GCA_013298375.1 Ignavibacteria bacterium
CGCACGGGGCAAACATTGGATGTTGCTGAGGATTTTGGCATTATTGTCGGCGATACAGCAAGTGAGGCGATGACGGCGATGCGATTGCCACCAATGCCGGATTTACTTGAGCCTGCCGAGCGCATCACACCGAGCGAGACAGGCGTAGTGCCATTTCGCTGGTCGAATAGAGGACTCATGGCACGGCTGGAAATCGCCTCCAATGCAGAGTTCAGCGAATTGGTCTATAATCAACTCCGCAGCAAACCGAATGCAGAGGTCAATCTTCCAGAAGGCACATATTTTATACGACTCACAAGCATAGATTCTGTCGGCTTTGAGAGTCGAAGCCGCCTTAGAGGGCTAGTAATATCTCGTGCCGTTCCCTCAAGCTCTGCGGAAACTCCATTTCGGTTTCGCTATTGGGAATTTGGGTTGCTGGTTATGGCGGCGGGATGTTTTTGGGCAGGATTGTTATTCAACAATTTGCGATTGAAGCAAGTAGCTGTGGGGCTTGTGGTGGTGGGATTGGCGTTGTTATTGTTATTGTAGCGCTTTGGGAGTAGCGCGTATTTTCTCTTGTATCCGCAGCCAATCTTCTTTTACCATATTTTTGCATAGGCGATGTTCGCCTAAAAACTGCCCTATAAAACGAAAACGCCATGTCGAAACATGGCGTTTTATTGACGCTTCTAGCCATTCTTTATCAAATCCATCCCACACCCCTGCGGGAACAAGCATATTGCCGATACAAACAGGATATACTTCGTTCCAAAATATTTTCTCGCACTCTTTGGCTGAAAATGGTGATTCTATACAGATGCGGGCTATATACTCGTAGAGAGCTACGTCTAACTCTGTATCAAGAAATATATCCGAAAATGCAGACCAAAGAAGGCGACGAGATTCGAGGGTATCAAGAATTGGATTCATTGTTTAACTCAACGGCGCAACAACCTTCGCACTTGGTTTCATCAGTGCTGCGCGAACCCATTTGCCTTTTTCGTGTGCCATATTGCGGACGGCGAGGCGCTCTTTGTTGCAGGGTCCGTCGCCGTTGACAACGCGCATAAATTCTGACCAATCCGGTTCGGTATATTCCCATTTGCCCGTCTCGGTGTTTTTATGGAGAGCAGGGTCGGGGATAGTCAGACCGAGTTCCCAGATTTTCGGGACGTACATATTCAAAAATTGCTGGCGCATATCGTCATTGCTGGCGAGTTTGACTTTCCACTTCATCAATTTTTCTGTATGAACGGAAACTTTGTCCGGTGGACCAAAGAAGTGCATCACTGGTGTCCACCAGCGATTAAGCGCCTCTTGGAGCATTTGACGTTGTTTTTTTGTTCCAGTAGCAAGCGTTACGGCGTTTTCGTAGCCGTATTTCAGGTGAAAGGACTCTTCTTGGCAGATACGCTCCAAAGCACGGCAGTATGGGGCGTAGGAGCCTTTGGAGTTGGTTACTTGGTTGACAATAGCACCAGCATCAATGAGCCACGCAATAACAGCAGAATCTGCCCACGTTGGAGCGGGGTAGTTGAAGACATTGGAGTATTTTGATTTGCCAGAAATGAGGTCGTTGAGCATATCTTCACGCGGCTTGCCAAGTGTTTCTGCGGCGTTGTAGAGAAGTTGGGCGTGACCAACTTCGTCTTGGACTTTCGCCAAGAGTGCCAATTTCCGTTTGAAGCCGGGCGCACGGGTAATCCACGTGCCTTCGGGCAGAGCGCCAATAATTTCTGAGTGCGCGTGCTGTTCAATCATGCGAATTAACTGGCGGCGGTATTCACGCGGCATCCAGTCGTGCGGCTCAATTTTGTCGCCACGCTCAATTTTTGCTTCAAATTCTGCCAGCAATACGGGGTCGTCCTGATACTGCTCGGTTGTTGTGGGCATATCGCCGACAAATGCGCTTCCATACATAGTGATTGCGTCCTGAAATAGTGATAAATACTGGTGTTGTTGCTTGGTAAACTCAACACAAAAGTACGGAAAAAAGTTCGTTTTTGGATATTTTTTTTCGCTCTGAGCGAATAACGTTGTTGCTTGGTGCGTACATTTACTTGAGCGTCCGCGTTGAGTTTTTCACATAGCGCAAACGATAGTACCCAAGCGGTGTGAGCATGGTTGGCGAGGTAGCAGCATCTTTGTACAAATTCACAAACTGTACTTTCACATAATTTCCGGAGCGTGTTTTAAGAATCAAAGTTTTTTGCGGGTTCGGGATAATTGTCCGTTGCGCGGAATTATAGTTAAACATTCCTTTGCCAAAAAGGTCTATCGAAACAATGCGTTTCGCGGCAGTTGTGTCTTCGGTGCGCATGGCGGCATCGGCAGGAGCGCTTGAAACGAGGTCAAAAGTCGAATCCACCACTATTCCGATGGTTTTGCCATTGGCATTGACGTTGCCGGAATTGAGCAGAACGTCAACAGCGCGAGAATTCATATTGATAAATGGCAGTTGGATGTCCCATTCGTCCGTATTTGCGCGGCTTGCAGGAATAGTCGTTTCCGTGTCGAAGGAAAAATATAAGACCGAAAGCGAGTCAGGGCGGAGATTTTCGACAATTTTTGGCGTGAGTGTACCTTGCGTAACATTGGTGGGTGTTTGATTGCAGCAACTGATGATGCTGACAAAGACCAGAAGGAAAATACCAGACAGAAAATTTTTCATAACAACAAGCGAAAGGTATGATAAATGGTGGATGAGTGTAAAAACAAACGCAATCTACATTTCGTTACACTTTTCACCAAATTTTTTTCGCTGAAGTATGGAAGCACGTGGGGGAGGTCTCAAGCAACAAGCAGGGTAAACGTTGTGCCAAAACTCTTCAAAACGTAGGTGGAATCAGCAGTTTCAAGCATATACTCTGCGATGTGTAGATAGGCATTACGCGAGAAGCGGGCTTCAAAAATTTCTCCTTTGCGCTCCATCACCGAAACGTACAAAACATTATCGCGGCTCATTCGGAGTGTCCGCTCATTGTTCAAGGGCAGATGTGATGCGTCATTCAGAGTAAGCGTGATGTTTCCTGCTTCGTCCGCATCTATACTGACTACCGCAAACGGCACATCGGCAACTTCAACCCGCACGTTTTCAACAGGTGTCGTGAGATAGTACCCATCAGGCTGTTTATTCAGAACGGTGTAAAAAA
>JAAFHM010000610.1 GCA_013298375.1 Ignavibacteria bacterium
GAAGGCGCGTCATTGCGCCCTACCGCGAGAATGGTATGCCGAAAGATTGGCAGGAAACTGGTAGCGGCAATTTCCGCGACACCGCGCCCTCGAATTTTTGGACAGACCTCAGCGTTCCATTTTGGTCAATGCCCGAAAATACTCGGCATCCCACGCAAAAGCCGGAAAAACTTATTGCAAAACTGCTCTTGGCAAGCAGCAATGCGGGCGACATCGTATTCGACCCCTTTGCTGGCTCTGGTACAACGGCAGTCGTAGCGAAAAAACTGGGACGGCAATTTTTGGCAATAGAGCAGGAGGAAGAATACTGCCTCCTTGCGCTCAAGCGTCTGGAATTGGCTTCGGAAAACGCTTCAATTCAGGGATATGAAGACGGCGTGTTTTGGGAGCGCAATACAAAACGATAAATATTCTAAAAAAACGGCTTCATTTTTTACGGCAAACAGCTATGCAATTCATCATTAGCGATTATATCAATGCGGCAATGGCAGCCGCACATTTTGACAAACTTGACGACGGTAGCTTTGCAGGACGCATACCATCATGCGCCGGAGTCATTGCATTTGGCGCATCGCTGCGCGAATGTGAGCGCGAATTACATTCCACGCTCGAAGACTGGTTGTTGCTGGGGTTCAGACTTTCTCATTCCTTGCCGGTGATTGACGGTTTCAATATCAATAATCATAATTTTTTCAGCCAATTCTAAAAGTGTGGCAACCGATAATATTCAGCGTACACGTGTGTACACGCCGCTTCAGCATTACTCTACACGCACTGAAGTTGAAGAATGCTTGCAGTATGGCTCATGGGAATGCCTGATGCGATTACCACTCGCTTTAGGACAATCATTTCCTGATTGGCGTTATGCAGAGTCAGTCTGTCTGCGACTTGCCAAGCACGACGACCCGGCTGTTCGTGTGAATGCTTGTCGTGGATTCGGGTACTTGGCAAGGACACGAAAACGCTTGCGGAAAAGCCGTGTTCAGCCGATAATATGCAAAGAATACCGCTCTCATCAGCGCTCTACAAGGGAAAAATCAGCCGAATATCGGGCACTTCTTGAAGACACACTGGGAACGATCCGTTTTCATCAGAACTGGTGTATTGGAAAACGCCGCTACTCAGATAAGAACTATGAACGGCGGCTTTATCTTGCTGATCTTCGCCGAAGAAAATTATTGTAAAAGTGTATTGAATCATTGCCGATAGACATAAATTTTGACTCATATTGCTATTTTTCTATGGAACTTTCTCCCAACGATGTGAACGAACACGACAACACAAACAACGAGCAGTCACAATCGACACCGCAGCGCATTGATGCTGCCATTGAGAGTCTGCCGCGTCCCGACTTCCTTGCACTCACGCGCCGCGAACAGATGAGCGCTGTCGAAGTGCTGCTCTTTGCCTCCGAAGAGCCGCTTTCTGCTTTGGCGCTCTACGATATTCTCGTATTCGGCGAGGATTCGGAGAAAAAAAATGCCAACAAAAGCACAAAAAATGGTACGATACAGCATGAACCAATGAATGGCAAAACAAGCAACGGCGCAAGTAATGAAACAGTATCCGATGTAGCCATAACCGAACACAATAGCGAAACACTCAAAATTGCCTATTTGCAAGCGCAGCCGCCGGACGGCTTTATTGATGCGGATTCGCTGGAAGAGAGTTTTACGTTTAATGACGACAATGCCACCAAAGCCGCCAACAAGCCGGAATCCTTGATTGTGAGCTTGATTGACGATTTGAACGAGGAATTAGAAGTAACGGGGCGGGTTTTTCGCGTAATTGAGGTTGCCCGCGAGGGCGCAAAGGGCTTCCAATTTGCCACCAAAACCGAACATGGCGAACTTCTGGCGCGTCTAGTCAAAGCAAAGTCGAAGAAACGGCTTTCCAAAGCGGGTTTGGAGACCTTGGCAATTATCGCATACCGCCAACCCGTCTCAAAACCGGAATTAGAAGTTATTCGCGGTGTCAGTTCGCATGAGATTATGAATCGCCTTTTGGAAAAAAATCTGATTACGATTGTTGGGCGAAGCGAATCCGTCGGCAAACCGCTTCTCTACGGCACAACCGATGAGTTTTTGCGCCTTTTTGGGCTGCACAGCATCGCCGATTTGCCCAAACCCCGCGAACTCGAAGAACTGATGGCAGAACGCGCCGATATTCTGGAGACCGCACAAAATCTTCTGCCAAACAACGATATACCAGAAGAATCCCCAATCAATTAGCCACCAACCAACAACTGAACAATAACCGAATAACGTGGTGAGAGCGGGCTTTCATAACGCTTGCCGTATTTTTCTTCTCACGCAAATTTTTCTCACGCATTGGCACTTTTTCTCAAAGAGCCTTTTTATTGAAAGCAAGCATTTATGCCTCGTCCAACACGTCCTAAATCCGCACCGCGCTCTGCCTCCGGCATTCGCTCCTCTGGCGGCGGCGCACGTACGTCGTCAGGAACGCGATCGTCATCGTCCTCGTCATCGGGTCGCCGTCCTTCGTCGCCACGCCCTTCTTCTTCTCGCCCTCCTTCTTCTCGGTCATCGTCGGGACCGCGCTCTGGAAGGGCTTCTCCGCGTGGTCGCTCTGAAGGGCGCAGTGAATCCCGTTCCGAGGGACGTTCCGAAAGCCGCAGTGAATCCCGCTCCGAAGGTTCTTGGGGCAAAGGGCGCGACAGAGCATCATCGCCCTCCACCGCACCACAACGCGCTTCTTACGGGAAGCCCGCAGGAAAGGCATTCAAACGACCTGGCGGAAGACCTGCCGGCAGCCCCGGAAGTCTCTCTGCATCTGGATTCAGCAGACCGTCATCGCCTCGTGGCAAATTTGGACAAGAGCGTTCTTCCGAGGAACGTGGAGAGAGGAGGTTTTCGAGTGACCGACCAGAACGCAAATTCTCCAGCGAACGTCCTGAACGTAAGTTTTCAAGCGAACGTCCTGAACGTAAGTTCTCTAGCGAACGACCAGAACGTAAGTTTTCTAGCGAACGACCAGAACGCAAGTTTTCAAGCGAGC
>JAAFHM010000661.1 GCA_013298375.1 Ignavibacteria bacterium
TAGCGGTGTTCATGGATTGCACCGAATTTTTCGTGTTTTGCTGGATCAGCACAACAGTCGCCGAAATTTCCTTGGTCGCTTTTTGTGTGCGCTCGGCAAGTTTCCGCACTTCATCGGCAACGACCGCAAAGCCGCGTCCCTGCTCACCTGCACGGGCAGCTTCGATGGCGGCATTGAGCGCTAAAAGATTGGTTTGGTCGGCAATATCTTCGATAACCGAGACAATCTCACCAATTTCTTCGCCAGACTTTCCAAGATGCTCAATCGTGTTGGACGAATCCATCACAACGTGGCTCACTTGCCCAACATTTTGCACCATTTGCCGCATGGATTCGCCGCCGTACTGCGCAGCACCACTGGCTTCGGAGGCTTCTTGGGCGATAAACGTTGCTTGTTTTGTGCTTTCGTTTGTCGTGACGCTTATCTGCTCTACTGCCGCCGCAATCTCGCTTGTCCGCTCCTTTTGCGCTTTCATTCCGTTGGCAATATCCGTCGTGCTGCGGGCAATAAGCGACCCGGCAATCGTAATTGCTTGCGTTGCGCTGACCACTTCCCAGACGAGCAAGCCAATATCATGCACGACCCCGTTGAACCCGCGAAAAAGGTTGTTGATAGCGGGATTCAAGTCTGGCGGTAATTTCACGGTTAAATCGCCCATAGCAAAATTTTGCATTGCGAGCAGCATACTTTGTATGCTTTGTGCAAGGTGTTCGCTGCTTTCTTCCACGATGGCGCGGGTGAGTTGTGCTTCATCCGCCGAGCGCTCGGCTTCCGCACTTTTTTCGCGGACTTCCTCCAACGACATACGCAAACTTGCCAGCATCGAATTAAACGCCTCGCCAAGTGCCTCAAATTCGTCTCCGGTGGAAAGTTCTATGTGAGCGTTATGATTCCCCGAAGCGACCTCATTTGCCATTTCCTTGAGTGCCTGAACGGGTTCGGAGATACGTTTCGCTAAAAACACCGCAATTCCAATGGCAAAGATAAACAGCGTGACGACAGCAATACGAGTAAAACTTTGATACCGCTCTGCTTTTGCATCGCGGTCTTTGACAACAGCATCCATCATTGGTGTAAGGCTGGCACTCATGCTGTCTAAGCGATTGCGCTCGGTGTTAATGAGCGTTGTTATGCGGACATAATCCTCGAATCCGCTTTGATAGGTGAGCATGAGTTCGCGCAATGACGATTGCTCTTGCTTGGAAAGTGAGGTTTTATCAAGGCTACGAAGGAATGTTTGAACGGTTTCTTTGACGCTTTGAACATATTTTGCCGAACCACGATTGATGAAATCTTTTTCATGCCGCCTGGCAAGATACATTTCGACCAAGAGCGAGGTTTGACCAGACGTTTTCGTTGCTTCTTCGACAGCATGAACTTGTTTGCGGAACTGCCCTTCAATCCCCAAATCTTGCGTCAAACCGCGCTCCTTGACAGCCGAAACAAGATTATTTGCCAAAGAACGATACTCTTCAATATGCCGAAGAATCACCGCAAGCGACGGGTCATTGTGAGCCGATAAGGTCTGCAAGAGCGCTTCAATGCTGTTCTTCATGCTCCGCACAAACGCCGTGTCGCGTTTTGCGAGAAAATCCCGCTCGGCGGAGCGTGCTTCCAAAAAGAATATCTTTGCAAGGCGCATCGTTCCTCGCTCATTGAGCGCTTCGCGTTGCCATGAATTGAGCATGATGATAATCCCGCTAAACACGAGAATAATAAACGCTAACCCAAGTATTTTTCGGTATAACGATAGTCGCAGTTGTTTCATTCCTTGCTCCAGTATTCGCGTAATTCCTGCTCGAAAGCAGACACACACATTCCCACAATTGTCACGATACAAACGGCTAATATACACGCTCTCTGCCAAGCAATTCGTCAAAAAAAAGCAATGTTATCAAATTGTAACATTGCGAAAAATTGGCAATGGGTCAAGTCTCGAAAAATCATCCACGAATCGCACGAATCCTCACGAATAGCGAGATTTGAACGGGTTATCCTCCAAAAAAAATGCTCTTGATTCGTGCCAATTCGTGTGATTCGTGGACAATTTTGACAACAGACCTGAGCAGTCACGATTTCTCTTGATTTTGCTAAAAATAATGCTCAATTTTCCGCTTGAGTTCTGATTATCGTTCACCTATTCCCCAAAAGCCATGAAACACGCTCCATTCCTTGTTCCTGTGGGAAAAACCATTCGTCTGAGCCAATACGACCCCGCCTACACCGGCAAATACGCCAACGAAGAAGAAACAAAAGACAAATTAGAAAAAGGCATTCGCAAAATGGCGAAATTGCAGGATATTCTCTATGCGCAAAACACCTACGGCTTGCTGATAATTATTCAAGCAATGGACGCTGCAGGCAAGGACAGTGCGGTGAAGCACGTGTTTTCAGGGGTGAACCCGCAAGGCTGTACGGTTGTTAATTTCAAAGCGCCCTCAGCGCTGGAACTTGACCGCGACTATCTCTGGCGGGCGCACAAAGATATGCCGGAACGAGGCGGCATCGGCATTTTCAATCGGTCGTATTACGAGGAAGTATTGGTTGCACGAGTCCATCCGCATATTTTAGCAAAACAGCAACTTCCCGACGAAGCCCGCCACAAACACATCTGGCGAGACCGCTTTGAGCAAATAAACGCCTTCGAGAAACATCTGGTGCAAAATGGT
>JAAFHM010000358.1 GCA_013298375.1 Ignavibacteria bacterium
GAACGTAAGGATTGGTGCGGAGCGCATCAATCAAATACCTGGGGCGAATGCCTGTCATTCCGCTCACCTCTAGCGTCAGAACGTCGCTTGCTGCAAGCCGCGCTTGTAGCATTGCCGCAGGGCGGACGGTTGTGCCATTGCCGTCAAAACCATCATTCACAATATGCGCACCGAGTTCTGCCGAAAGGGCAAAACCGCCTGCCCTATAACCCGCAAGTAGGCTAGGCGCAAACCGATATTGTTCCCCTAGAGCGCCCCTACTGGATTGTACAAGAGCGACATCGGCTTTGCCGCCGAGATACAGTTCTCCAAGCGCTGTTTGTGCGCTTATATGTCCCTTCAAGACGGTATTCGCGTGTGAGCCGCTCAAAAGTGCGCTTTCCAGCGAAGCGCCCATATCGTATTGCCAATTCTCGAAACTCCCGACTGTTTGCACGTCGGCTTCGAGGCGCAAAAGATTACGCTCCGGTGCGGTTTCGGGAAAGGTCGCGCTATCGGCACCAAAAAATCTGTACGAGCGATTGTGAACGCTCAAGCGTGTATTGGTGCGGCTTCCGCCAAAAAAGAAAAACTTTTCCGGTGCGAGATATGTTGAAGCAAGATTTACTGCGGCATCGGTAAAATCAGCGTTGCGGCGGTGTCCGTTGGAAAGCGTAAAAGCGGCATTGGCGTTGAGGTCGAAATTGCCTAAGACCGCTCTGTATCCGGCTTCCAGACTAGGCGTAACAAACATCCCGAATTCGCCCCGCACAAAACCGTCTTTCTCTTGCTGCGGCAAGAGCATCCGCCCAATATTTTGCATCGGCAGAAGCGAAAACGATTGTTTGTCGAGCGGGTTAAATCGGCGAATGTCTTGTTGGGTCAGTTTGGGTGTAGGTTTGGGAGATTGCTTTGCGCCCCCTGGCACGTCGAGGGATTCTACGCCAGTGATGACAAATTCCGGCAATTCCAAGGGCTGTTCCGCCTTGGTTTTATCGGGTTTGTCGGTTGGTTTTGTTTGTCCATGCAACTGCCCCAAAAAGAGCGTTGCGCTTACTCCAAAAGCAAGCGCAACGGTTTGAAAATGCGAACGGTATCCAAAGGAAAATATCATCGAAACGTGCGGTGAATGAGGTTACTTATACAACACCGAGAAGAAATAATTGGTAAAAGCAATCGTCGAATAGCGTGAATCGTAGTAGAAAATCACCGCTCCGGCAATAAGCGCAATGAGCAGTAAACCAACAAGGTACACCCGTGAAGCCTTGATGTCATAAATCACGGCTGTACCGCGCAGCATCCGATAAATACACCAGAGGAAAATATAGACAATAAGCAGCAGCGAAATAAGCGTGTAGCTGTCGGTGGTAAATACCCGATATAAACCAGCGGTCATAATGAGCAAAAACCCGATTGGCAAAAACGCCCATGCACTAATTACAAAAGCATCACCAATAAATATCCGCGACTTAACAAAAAACGAACACGCACGGATAATTAATGTTACTACGCCAATCACCACCAAGAATAATCCCGTTGCAACCAAGCAAGAAGCCCACGGTTCCCAAATGATAGTGTTGATAAACTCTTTGAGCGTGTTCGAGGGTATCAGGTGCGTGATGACATAATCAAGTAAATAGCTAAAGCGGAGGAAATACAGCACCGACGAAACAATCAAGCCGAGAGTTGCCGATAGCACAATTGCCAAGGTGAACGTCCCTGCATTCGATAAAATACGCTGGTCTCGAATATCGGCATAAAAATTATATGGACGCAAAAGCGCTCGCAGAACGTCTTCACGGAAGCGACGAGAGGTATTGAGCAACACAAAAAAGAGAATGATAAAAACAATGCTGACAATCGTGTACAATGGTGGAATCTCTGCTTTGTAATTACCCGTTTCCAACACCGGCTCTTTTTCATCGTTAAAGAGAGCTTTGACCATTTGATACGGCAACCGCAAATCTCGCGTGCGAGAGACTAAGCCTCCCGTAGCGATATACTGGTCGCTATTGTTGGTATTCAAAATTGGTCGCTCGGTCAGATAATCATTAAAGGAGTTAATAATGACATTATCACAAATTTTATACTCTTGCAAAATGCGGAAACTCTGGCGAATATGACGGGCTTGTGATTCCACTGAAAGCGGGTCAGAATAGCCTTTGTGATTATCGGGCTGAATGAGTTTACCAAAACTAAAAACGGTGAGTTTTTTCCGCGCAAGAGACTGAAGTCGCTCTGCTTCGGAGCGAAAATCCTGTGCATCGTCGCTGTGCATGGAAAAGACAACAAAATCTAGCCCGTCACTGTCCAATGTTTGTGTCCGTCCGTGAACCGTTTTATAGAGGAGTTTCGCCGATACACCCCGCACCACTTCTCGAATCTTCTGCGAAAAAGCTGTCAATTCCGGCTTACCCTCTGCCGCACCATCACTCATACCGAATGCCAGTATAGAAGGATGATTTTCATATCCGGCAATGTAATCTTTGATGATCGTCTGGGCGGTAACAATGTAGTTGTCTTTACCCAGGATAGTAGATGGTACGCCCCGCGCAGGTAATTCGGAAAAAATAAATAGTCCATATTTATCACATAAATACGCTAAATACGGATGCGACCCACCAAAGCGCAAACGAATAACATTTGCTCCCAACGTCTTGAGTGCAATGACATCGCGCTCATATTCTGCCATGGTCATTGTCGCACCGCCACTATTGCTATCTTCAATATAATCAACCGCCTTGATGTTCATGGGCTGCCCATTGACCATAAGTGCTGATTTTTCCCCAAGGATTTCTGCCTGTGCTTTATAGAGACCAATATTGCTAACGTAATCATCAAGGATTTCTCCATTGCGCCGAATATGCACAACAAGTGCATATAAACTTGGTGAAGTGGGTGACCAGAGTTTGGGAGCATTAACCGTCAAATTCAATTTTACTTGCGCATTACGATTCGCGCCAATTTCAATCATTGACGGTGTTGAACGCGCAACCACGATAGTGGAATCCTCCAGAGAGCGCAATTCTGCTACTACTTCGACGGTGGTTTTTTGTAGCGTAACAAGTTGCGCGGGTTTCGTCGAATCGCCTTGAAGTGTTTCGTATAAATTTCCCGATACCAGTGAGGTTGTCACTTGAAGATTTGCCGTATTGAAATCACTACCATTGAACGTTGTTTTGGTATCAATATTCCCAAGGAATACACTCGGCATACCAATTAAAAATAGTTCTCTCGTAATACCACCAAAAACCTTCGCATCGTGAGGAATAGGGCGCAAGGGAATAGTGCTGGAAGCATCAAGTTGGTTATTAACCGCGATTTCGAGCGTGTTGTTTCCGTTCACTAAATACGAATCCGGAATACGCAAACCGAATGCGAAACCGCCTCCAACATGGCTTTGAAGATACTGCCCGTTGATATAAATTTCCATACGGTAGTTGCATCCAAGCGAATAAAGTTGCCATTCGTATTTTTTGATAAGCATCTCATCAATCACGAATGTCCGCCGATAACGGAATTCGCTCATAATGGATTCGGAATATGGCAAATTCACGCGCTGCCATTCTGGTTCGCCAAGCGAGGAGCGTTGCCATTCTCCGGCTAACGGCACGATAAGGCGCTGGTTGGAGTGGGTAAGCAGTTTTGTCTGCTCCATCGTTAGTGGCGTGTAACGACCATTTTGCGCCAGTGCTGGGAAAATTGCTGAGAGAGTTACGGCGGCAATCATAAGCGCTAGCCGCGTTTGCCGTGAGAATTGTGCGATATTCATTAAGCGAAAAAGCTGTTTCATGGTTTTTTATAGTAACTATGGTCGAAACATTCTCGACCAAGAGAGAAATATCATGGAAGTTTGGGGGCTGTGTGCGCCAAAAACTATGCAAAGATAGTGTGCAGCATGGCATTTTCAAACGCCGAAATTTTCTTTAGCGCCCAGAAGCGGTATATTTCTTGACAAAAGAGCAAAGTGCCCGACTTTCATTGAAAATATTGTCCGCGCTGGGCGGGCAGAAATGCTCTGTTAAGCATCACAATCGGAGCGGCGAATGAGACGGAACAATGCGCTGATACACAAAAAATACCGCCGATGCAATGATGCAGCCCCAAACAGCCCCACCCAAAAGGTC
The DNA here is from genome assembly GCA_013298375.1 of Ignavibacteria bacterium. Taxonomy (GTDB): domain Bacteria; phylum Bacteroidota; class Ignavibacteria; order Kapaibacteriales; family UBA4661; genus PH2015. The sequence continues at coordinate 4,107 of JAAFHM010000358.1, forward strand.
AAGCGGATAATGCACCCCGCAATAGACCCGCGAATAGGATGCCGCCACCGCCCAAATAAACAGCAACTTTCCCCAACGCTTGTAACAAAGCGCTGCAAGCATTGCTCCGGCGAAATTATTGGTTGCATGACCGGAGGGAAAAGACTTGCCCGTGCCACAAGGAATCAGAAGGCGAATATCCGTCAATGCCTGACAAGGGCGCGGTCGCATAAATACTTGTTTCCAGAGCGTTACACTTTGGTCAGCAAGAACAATGGCGAGAATAACCAGCAAAATAAATACTTGGTCGTGCACCGTACCGCGCCACAGTACGCCCGCAATGTATGCCAAAAGAACAGGTACAACATAGCTATTCGAGGTAATCACAGGCATCAGCGTATCAAACCATGAGTTTGCCGCGCTGAGGTTACCCAGCCGGAAAAGCCACTCATCAAAGCCTTGCAAGGCTGTACTCATAAAAATCCTTCATCTAGCGTTTATGCTCTTCGCGGGCAAATTGGATATAGTCTGTAACGGCAGGAGTACCGCCATTTTGCCGAACAAGTGTTGCAACTTGAGCGCGGTGATAGGCGGAGTGAATCGGAAAATGCGTGAGCATTTCAAGCAAGGTATTGTTGTACTCGTTGCCAAGCGTGTTTTTATAGCTAAAAGAACGCGCCAGAAGGTCGCTATCGGTGGCACTTGCAAGGTAATCTTTCCACAGTTTATCAATAAGCGGAATGCGTTCGCGGATTTCTTCCAGCGCCAAAACACCCCAGACGGGAAGCGCTGTTTCGGGCTTGCCGCTTACGCGGGCGTACCAGATATATTGTGCCGCTACGACGTGCGAAAGGAGCTTGATTGCTTGTGCCTTGCCATCAGAGTCGGGAAGCGCTTCGATACTTGCTAGTGTGCGATTATTCGCCCAGACGGTATAGTCTAATTGGTCGAGAAAATGAGCAATGGTCATGGTTGTTTGGGGATTACGGTAAACAAGAAAAGGGCGTTTGAAACGGAGTAATCAATCAAATGCCCTTCAAAACTTTGATAACTTGATATGCCTCGTTAATCTGCTGTGCCTTGCCCCGAGCCTGATTTTGTGCGGCTTGGTCGAGTTGACTCACGCGGTCGGGGTGGTATTGCATCATCAGTTTTTTATATTGTTTTTTGATGTCGTCCACACTCGCATTGGCAGGAAGCCCAATCAC
>JAAFHM010000409.1 GCA_013298375.1 Ignavibacteria bacterium
CGCAAGTTGATGAAACAATAAGGTATTGCGGCGAATAATCAAAGCGAGGTGAAGTCTTTTTGGGCAAGAGATTTCGCCTCGCTTTTTGCTTCCTTGCTCGTGTGCAAAAAAAAATCTTTGTTTTCTGAAGCAAAAATCGTAAACTGAGGGCTTCGTTTTTTTGTTCAACACAAGCCCAAGCAAAATGTTTACGCCGTTTCCCGACGATTTTTCTTATCCCGCACTCGAACACGAAACCCTGAAATTCTGGGATGACCACAAAATGTTTGAGCGCTCGCTTGAAGAGCGCAAAGATGCTGAGGTCTTCATGTTCTACGAAGGTCCGCCGACCGTTAATGGTCGTCCGGGCATTCACCACGTCATGGGGCGCACTATCAAGGATATGATTTGCCGCTACAAGACGCAGCGCGGTTTCCGCGTTCCTCGTCAAGCAGGTTGGGACACGCATGGTTTGCCCGTCGAACTTGCCGTTGAAAAACAACTCGGATTGGCAAATAAACAAGAAATTGACAAACTCGGCGTTACGAAATTTAACGAAGCTTGCCGCGCCTTTGTTTATGCCAACATTGAGCAAAATCAAGGCTGGCGCGAACTCACACGCCGCATGGGATATTGGCTCGACCTTGATAATCCCTACATCACCTGTACCAATGAATACGTTGAGTCCGTCTGGTGGTCGCTGAAGCAATTTTTTGACAAAGGGCTTATTTACAAGTCGTTTCGCATCACGCCGCAATCGCCGACACTGGAAACGCCGCTCTCCTCGCATGAACTCTCGCTTGGCTACAAGGACGTGCGCGACCCGAATTGTTATATCAAACTTCCCGTCGAATCCTCACCGCTCAAAACCATCGAAGGCGCACAAATCCTTGTCTGGACGACAACCCCGTGGACGCTCATTTCCAATACTGCTCTTGCTGTGAGCGCGGAACTGGATTACGTGTTGGTGCTGAATAAACGCGAAATCAAACAAGGCGATAGTAAAATTGCGACGGAGGACAAACTCGTTCTCGCCGAAGCACTCCTCGGTAAATTGGATGGCGAGGTCGAAGTTGTAGCAAAATTTAAAGGCGCAGATTTCCTCGGAACACGCTATGAAGCGCCGTTTCCGGGAATGATTTCGCATTCACGCGAGGAATTTAGCGACCTCCACACTGTACTTGCCGGAGAATTTGTCTCGGCAAGCGATGGTTCGGGCGTGGTGCATCTTGCACCCGCCTTTGGTGCGGACGATTTTGAGATGAGTAAAAAATTCAATTTGCCCTTTTTTAACCCCGTTTCTCCGGGCGGACGCTTTACCGAAAAAGCGAAAGAATTTGCCGGACGCACCGTCAAAACCTTTACCTATCCCGATCCCGCAACGGGCGGCACACGCACCGAAGAAGGCGCGGATAAAGACATCGTGATTGCGCTCAAAAAAGCCGATAAAATCTACCGTTCCACCAATGATTACCTCCACAGCTACCCGCATTGCTGGCGCACAGGCAATCCCGTTATCTACTACGCCCGCGAGTCGTGGTTTATCAAGTCGTCGTCCTACAAAGAGCAGCTTGTCTCCAACAACAACATCATCAACTGGCAACCGCCCGAAATCGGCGCAGGGCGCTTTGGGAATTGGCTGGAAGAAGTGAAAGATTGGGCAATTTCGCGTGACCGCTATTGGGGAACACCGCTTCCGCTCTGGGTTGCAGAGGGCGAAGGGAACGAGATGGATATTTTTGCCATCGGCTCGATTGAGGAATTGAAACAAGGTTTATACGAACACCCCGAATTTCAAGGTGGGAAGCGTGTTCCCGTAGCAGAGGCGCTTGCAAGCGGCATCGAACTTGACTTACATCGCCCTTTTGCCGATAACGTCGTTTTTGAGAAAAATGGCAAAACCTATCGTCGCGTCAAAGAAGTGATTGATGTGTGGTACGATTCCGGCGCAATGCCGTTTGCACAACTCCACTATCCCTTTGAAAATAAAGAACTTTTCGACAAAGCATTTCCCGCGCAATTCATCTGCGAGGCTGTTGACCAGACACGCGGCTGGTTCTACACGCTGCACAATATCGCAACGGCGGTCTTTGGTACGCCATCCTTCCGCAATGTGATTGTGAACGAACTTATTTTGGACAAAGAAGGGCAGAAAATGTCGAAGTCGAAAGGCAACGTCGTTGACCCTTTCGATGTCATGGAAAAATATGGCGCAGACGCAGTGCGGTGGTACTTCATCACGAACAATCCACCCTGGAAGCCGACGCTGTTTAATGGCGACGATATTGCCAAAACGGTCATTGCAGACTTTTTCCGTTCGCTCACCAATACCTACGCTTTTTTTGCGCTGTATGCGAACATTGACGGTTTTACGGGCGCGGAAGAGCAAATTACTTTTGCCGAGCGTCCCGAAATTGACCGTTGGATTTTGTCGAAACTGAGTTCCACGCTGCGTGAATACTTGCGTTTGATGGATGAATACGAAATCACACGCGCAATGCGCCTTGTGCAAGAGTTCAATATCAACGACGTTTCCAACTGGTACGTGCGCCGCAACCGCCGTCGCTTTTGGAAAGGCGAAAAAGATGCGGACAAAATTGCCGCCTACCAAACGCTTCAAACCGTGCTTCAGACGCTTTCGAGTATGATGGCTCCACTTGCGCCATTTCTGGCGGAGACGCTCTACCAACGTCTCAAAGGCGCAACAGCGCATGATTCTGTGCATTTAGCACCAATGCCTTTGCCTGTGGAAAATCATATTGACTCGGCACTAGAATTACGCATGGAAAAAGCGCAAAATATTGTATTTTTGGCGCGTTCTCTCCGTGAGAAGTCCAAAATCAAGACGCGGCAACCGCTTAAACGAATTTTGGTGCCGGTGTCGTCGCCGGAGGAGCGCCGTCAGATTCAATCGGTACAAGATATTATCACGGAAGAGATTAACGTCAAAACAGTTGAATATGTTTCCGGCGAAACCGATATTGTGCGTAAATCCGCCAAGGGCAATTTCAAAACACTCGGTAAAAAATTTGGCAAAGAAACACAGTTTGTCGCTAATGCGATAAAAGAACTGAGTGCCGCACAAATAAAGGAATTAGAGCGCAACAAATCTCTTGCTCTTGGCGTAAACGGTGCAGAATTGACGCTGGCGCTGGAGGATGTTGAAATCGTGAACGAGGACATCGAAGGCTGGCTTGTGGCTTCGGACAAGGGCGTAACGGTTGCGCTCGACACCGAATTAGACGCGGCATTGCGCAGCGAAGGCATTGCGCGGGAGTTTGTGAGTCGTATTCAAAATTTACGCAAAGATTCGGGGTTCGAGGTCACTGACCGCATTGCGCTGGAAGTTCACGCAGAAAGCACGATACAGAGCGCCTTAGAGACGATGCTTGCCTACGTGAAAGATGAAACCTTGTGCCAGAGCCTTACCTTTAGCGCAAGCCCGCTTCCCACTGTGTTGGATTTCAACGAAGAAACAATTTCGGTAGCGATTCAAAAACTCTGATCAAAAACTCTGAGCCTCTCGTACTTAACCAATTCAAAAACAGCAGCATAACGAGATTTTTCACATTCGGAAGCCCGCACGGTACAAAGCGCGGTTACTCCGAAGTTTCAGGAGTAATTATTCTATGGCAAAATCAACGAAAACTCCGGCAAAAGCCTCTGCAAAAGCCCCAACAAAGGCGGCATCGGTAAAAACGGCTTCGGTAAAATCAGTTTCCAAGCCAGTTTCTGCCAAAGCTGCTTCCGCCAAAGCTGTCCCTGCAAAGGCAACAGCAGCCAAACCGACACTAAAAGCATCGGCGAAGGCATCAAGCAAAGTACCAGCAAAATCTTTGCCGCAGGATGCTTCTCCGGCACGTGCCACATCAGGAAAAGTATCGGAAAAGACCGTTGCGAAAGCAAGCTCTGGTTCGTCGGTAAAAGTCTCATCCGGCAAGATCGCTGCAAAGGTTGAGCCAGTAAAAGCATCATCCGTGAAAGTCACCCCAAAAACGCCAGAGCGTGTTCCTCCGGCGCGACCCGTTCAAAAAATTCCTGCAAAGCCTATGACAAAAACATCGGCAACACTTCCGGCACGAATCATCTTGCCGCCACGCGACATATCGGATAAAAAAGCCCCTGAAGAATTTGAAGATGCGTTTAGCGATGTGCCACAAGAACCGGAGCAGTTCTCGCCTGTGCCGATGGCTTCACGCTTGCAGCGCACGTCTGTTCGCTATTCCGACGAAGACCTGACGGCGTTTCGCAAGCACATTGAGGCAGAGCGCAAAAAAGCGATGGAAGAATTTCAGATTTTGCGTGAAAACCTCGAAGACCTCACAAATTCTGAGATGGCAGACGAAAACGCTTCCTACTCAATGCATATGGCAGAGCAAGGCACAGATGCTCAAGAGAAAGAAAAACTCTATGCGCACGTCCAGCGTGTTTCCGACTACATCAAAAAACTCGACGAAGCGCTCCAGCGCATTGATGATAAGGTCTATGGCATTTGCAAAATGTGTGGTATTTTGATTGCGAAAGAGCGCCTACTTGCTGTGCCGATTACCACCCAATCGGCATCCTATAAACTGCGCAAACGCTGTCCCGAAGATGGTGTTGAC
>JAAFHM010000272.1 GCA_013298375.1 Ignavibacteria bacterium
ATGTTTACCGTCTAAAAATTATTGATGTCAACGACAAAGCAACCTATTCTGAACCAATCGCCGTTTCCCACACCATCAGTTCTGTTCGCCGCACGTGGGGTATGATTAAAGAGATGTTCCGTTAAAATCTCACTCCCCCGAATCGGTCGCTGCAAACTAACACGTGCCGTTTCAAAGACCCCAAACCTGCCTTTGAAGACTATACTAAACAAGTTAAAATGTTCTTCCTGCTCGACGGTTGAAGAGTGCGAAAGTACTACCGTCGCACGAGTTTGATGTCTGAAGTTTTTATCTGTTTTCAGCATGACTACGAGATTTTTTTTAGAAGAGCCTTTTGATTGGGTTTTCCGGCCAAATCTTGCTTGTAGAACTTCAGCTCCTTTGTCTGTTTAGTTAGTATTCATGACTGCTCCAATCAGTCATCTCCATATTTACAGATTGAATTCAGGTCGTTTTTTACCCCAAATATTCATTGCATATGAATTTGCGATACATTCTTGCCATACTTGTTTCGTGCATGAGCCTGTATGGAAATACCCTCTTGTTGCACAGTCAATCTCGCTGGACACCCCAAACCAGCCCTACACGTGAGCAATTACGAGGTGTATATTTCGTTGATGAGCGCAGGGGCTGGGCTGTGGGTAATAAAGGTATTATTCTTGCCACACAGAACGGTGGACAAACGTGGTCAATACAACCTTCTGGCAGCGATGCGGATCTTTTAGATGTCTTTTTTCTTGATAATAATCTTGGTTGGGCGGTTGGTACAAAAGGTGCATACATCCCAACAACAAACGGCGGTACCTTATGGGACGGCGGTGTTATCCTCAGAAGCAGCACGAACAACCGCACACCGTACAATTTTAGCGCGGTTTTCTTCCTTGACTCCCTCCGTGGTTGGCTTGCTGCCGATAGCGGTGCTGTGCTTGTTACACGCGATGGTGGAAGGCAGTGGTTTCTACAAAACACAGGTACAAAAAATGATATTTCTTCGGTCTATTTTGTTAATGCAAATCTTGGATGGGCAAGTGCAAACGGCTCACTTCTACGCACCAGCAACGGTGGGCAAACATGGACAACACAAGTAACGTATTCCAATGTCAATTTTAATTGGTTGCATTTCGCTGATTCTGCACGAGGTTGGGCGGTTGGAAATAGCGGCGCTATTATCGCAACAACCGATGGTGGTCGTACTTGGGCGCAGCAGCGCACAGAAACCTCGCAAACACTCGCTATTATCAAGTTTATAAACCCTCGTATCGGCTGGGCTGTGGGTGCAGGTGGTACGATACTGAACACCACTGACGGCGGCGCGACGTGGCGCACACAAACAAGCGGAATCAGCACAGATATTATCGCCGCATCCTTCGTAGATTCTACTCGGGGTTGGGCGGTTGGCAGCAATGGTATCATTCTTAGCTATGCACCGTCGGTTACGTCTGCCTTTGGCATCAATGGAATTATTGTGCAAAATGGTATCGGTGTTCCCGGAATTAGCGTCAATGCCCGCTCTGTTAGCACGGCAAATGCGAGTTCGTCGTCGGGTACCGTTTCGCTCTTGTTCCAGACTGCCACCAATGGAACATTTCGCGCAGCCGTGCCGACCACTGGCACATACACCATTACGCCCATCAGTGAAAACTACCTTTTTACGCCAACAACGCAAACGGTGAGCATCAGCACAGCAACACTGGTAATTCCCGAGTTTCGGGCAACACCGATATTTATTATTCGTGGGCGGATAACGCGCAATACCGCGTCAGCACAATCTGTTCAGGGGCAGAAAATTATGCTTCTTCCGGGGCAGTTAGAAGCCATCACCGATGCGAACGGGAATTATGCATTCCCACGCTTGCCCGCAAGCCGCTATCGTATTGCGCCGTCAGTGCGCTTCGATGGTTCGTTTACGCCGCGCCGCGCTGATATTCTTCTTTCCAATAGTGATATTACGCGCAATTTCACGCTTGAAGCACTTCGTTTGTATCGCGTTTCTGGCATTCTCAAAACGCTGAATGGTGATGTAATGCGCGGTGTACGGGTGCAGGTGGTAGGCACTACTTTTGCCACAACGCAAACCAACAACGCTGGCGAATATAATTTTATGCTGCAAAGCGGCACGTATAAAATCACACCCAGTGCCGAGGGATTTGGGTTTTCACCTGTTGAACTCAATATCACAGTTGCGGACACAAGCATAACCAGCCTTGATTTTACGGGCGGTGCAGCTATTGTCGGGCGCATCGTTGGCGAAAATGGACAAGCCGTAGCGGGTGTTACGTTGGAGACACGTGCTGGAGCGCTTCGCCGCCGTACAACGACGGACAGCGCGGGAGTATATCAATTCAACAACCTGACGACGGGAACGTACACCATCAAGCCATCCCGCGACCGCACCATCTTCAATCCGCCAAATATCAGTGTTGAAGCGCCTCGCACGATGACGCAAGGCGGTACAGAAACAGGGTTCCGCGCTGCACAAACATCTTTCGCTATCTTGGGAACAGTGATGGCGCGTTCAAATAGTGCAAGCACGGCTACAACGTCTGCCGCAAACATTTCTGTCGCATTGTTGCGCGATAACACCGTGCTGGGGCGTGCTATCACGGATAGTTCTGGGCGATACTTATTCCGCAATGTACCACGTGGGGCGTACCGTGTGGCGATTGCTGCGAATGACTACATTTTCCCAGTTGTGCAGACAACCGCGAGCGTTACCACCGCCGATGTCCGTATTGCGCCGTTTGTAGGGCAAAAACTTTCGACCATACTTGTGCAAGTACAGAATTCCAGCGTAAGCAATCGTGGTATTGCGGGTGTGTCGGTCAGCATTTCCAGCGCGACGACAGCCACAGGACGCACCGACTCAACGGGCAGACTCTTTTTTACCAATGTGCTGAATGGTACGTACACAATCACTGTCCGACGTTCAGGATTCCAGCCTTCAAGCCTTTCGCAGATGATTTCGATAGACGGAACGGTGAACACTACCGCTAACTTCAGTTTGCGACAAAACGGTTTTGATTTGCCGGGGCAAATTATTTTTAACCGTACCGATTCAAGTGCAGGATCACCGCTTGGTGACGTGGCTATAGCGGTTACAGGTAGAAGTGCTGCGGGTGAGATGATTACGAAAAATGAAGCGACCGATGAAGACGGTAACTTCTTGATAACCGATATTCAGCCAGGTGCGTACACCTTCACCGTCAAGCGCGAAGGTTTTACATTCCGTCCGTTACGGGATGTGAGTATTCCTCCATTTGGCAAAGTATTCACCTTTGACGGAACAAACGGCACAATTTCGTTACCAAACTTAGGGCTGCTTGGTAATAGTGTTTATGAGGCATTCGCGCAATCATTTCTCCCACCAGTGATGTTAGCGTTTCGCTCTGCAACATCGGCATCAATGATGGTAGAAGGAAGATTGCTGCGTATAAAAAGTCAGTACGAGTTTGATGCTGGCGAAGGTGCAATCTGGAAACCGAATGGCGATGGCACGTATAGCACTGGCACGTCGAAAAATATGGCCGCACTAAACGCTAATACTCGCATCAAGTTGAATAAATTCCTTGTTATTGAAGCACCGAGCCTTACGATTAACCCAGAAAATGGAATAATCCAAGCCGCGCAGGGCAGAATTTTTGCAGAAAACATTCCCTTTGCAGGAAAACGTGGCGAATTTGTCTTGTACGATGGAGCAATCAATCTCAACCTCACCACAGCCGCCAATGCTGGGCTTGCATTTGTTGCTAAGGGTATTGAAAAGGCATCGAAAATCTTTGGTGTAGCGGTTAAGATAGATACGCTTCGGTTTTTAGGCGATATTACGAATGCTCGTGGTGTGCGGGTGGTCGGGTCGCTGGATTTGCTGGGTATTTTCTCGTGTGGTCAAGCCAAAACACCGATTCGGATTGACAATCTGGATATTTTGCGTAAAGGTGTCAATTTTGCTGGCAATGTACAAAATATTGGTACACCCACCATCTGCTTGACGCGCTTAGATGCGCAGTACGATAGCGAAGAAGACCGCTTTCGCGGGCGTGGCACTATTGAAATGCCCTTTATGCCGATAAAGGGCGCGACGGTTGGTATTGAGATCATTGCGGGTGAGGTGAACCGACTTAATCTTTCAGCAAACACGACCATTACAACACCATTTGGCTACATCACCCGCTTGGGCGGCGGCGTGGAAGGTTTGGCGAGAGAGAATTTCTCCGTCTATTTGCAAGGGCAGATGAGTAGTTTACTTCCAGGCTTATGGGAAGTGGATGTGGAACAACTTCGCTATACGCACCCTTCGCTCATCAATTTTGATGCGGAACTGCGGGCGGTAGATATACCACAGTTTGGTTGGCAAGGAATTGGGAATGTTTCTGTTGAAATGGATTGGAACAAATATTTCTCTTTTTATGGACGGTTCCGATTGGGAACATTTGATGAAGGTGATTCATACGCGGTAGATGGGAATACTGCGATGCTCTATTCATGGAAGCCTGAAAAAGAATTTATTGGTCAAATCAGTGGAGATGTAATGATTCCTCGTTTCGGTTCGCGTGAAAAGTGCGGTTGGAATCCATTCTGTTATGTTAAAAAGGCTACTGGTTGGATTATTAACCGTTTGGGTAATTTACCCTTACCGCTAGGCTACATGGATGTTGTATGGCAGAACAAAATTGTCAAGGGTCAGTTTGGTGCGCGAGAAAGAAGCCGCTTAGGCTCACGACAGCCACAGCATTTTGTGATTGATTTTAACGAAAGTATTCTGAGCCGTGATTTTTTTCGCACAGAAGTTGGGATGATAGAACTCAATCCACGTTTACGCCCAAGGAATAATTCATCAGGCATTGCAGTTGCTCGCACTGGCGGTGAAGAACCAAAAATTTCACTTGTGCGATCTGAATTTTTACAAAACCAAAAACAAAGCGCACAACTCACTTTTGCTGCAATGGAGCGCATTCCACTGGGTAGCAGTATTGGTGTTGCAGTGATTGCTATTCAAAGCCCAGACATTGTGCCAGCTTCAACCCTGATGAGCCCGTCGGGAAAGCTCTACACACCAGAAAAATTGTCAGATGAAGCAGAATACAAAGAGGCAGAAGAAGGTGGAATTGCTCACTGGACGCTCTACGACCCAGAACCCGGTACATGGACGTTGAGCGCACCACAGGCGCGGGATGTTGACTCGCTTGATGTATTCGCTTTCCCCAAAGAACGCTCCTTTGCTATTCAAGCCCGCACAAATACCGGCACGAATCAAGTGCGTGTTACTTGGGACAGCGTGAACGCTTCTACCAATGCAAGTGTAAACCTTTACTTGGATACCGACAATCAAGATTTGAATGGGATATTTCTTGGTAGCGTGCCTGAACGTTTAGGTGCATTTACCTACACGCTCAGTGATTCTCTCTCAGCGTGTCAGTATTTTATTTATGCAATTCGGAATGAGAACGACGTAATGGCAACCAGCTATGCGCCACAGATTATTGCCAATCCGAAACCCACACTTGCCGCACCAGCGCGGATTATTGCACTGCCGTCGCGTGATGTACCGCTTGAAGGCTTTGTTGCATGGCAATCGTCCAGCAGCACGGTCAATATCAATGGCTATATCATCAGTGTACGCAATGCCGAGAGGCGTGATTCTGTCTATGCGCTCACGTTTGGCAGACAAGACAGTATTACGTTGAAATTTGCCCAAGCGGGGCGGTATCAGGTTCGTATGGCATCATTCACTGAGGATGGACGGCAGGGCTGCTTTTCAGATACTATCGGTGTAACGATAAGCAACCGCCCTATAAGTGTGTGGCAGGAAGCACGTGAAAAAGCAGACGAACAACGTGAACTTGTGAGCGTATCACCGAATCCCACACGTAATACTGCCGTTTTGACACTCAATTTACCCCAAGCTGGCAATGTGCGGCTTACGATGCTCAACACCTTAGGGCAACGCGTAATGACGCTCTTGGATGATGTGCTGAATGCTGGACGGCAAGAGGTTTCTTTCGATTGTTCTGCACTTCCAACGGGACTGTATTTATACCGTTGTGAATATGAGAATAAAACGTACACAGGTACGGTGAGTATTATTCGGTAATATTTTTGCGATGAATAGTTTTACTTTGGCAAGTTGAGTTCTGGACCAGATAGAATCTGGGGCAGAGAGAAAAACATCGGGAACAAAAAAAGTGTTTTCTTCTGCTGACCGCTTAAAACCTTGCCATTGACATGAAAGTTCTTGTTCGGATGCGGCTTAGAGCAATATGTTGATGGTCATATCTGCAAAAAGAATATCCGACTGTCTCAATTTCCCAAACAAAAAGGCTTATTCGATAGCAATATTTCGTGGGCAAAGAGGCGAAAAAACAGGCGACAACGCTGGTAATACTGGATATAGATAATCAAAACCTTGTATTCAAGCGCCTTTAAGCCGAAAGTCTCGTTTTTTTGATAAGATGTTTTCTTGGAAAGCCTCTTCGTATCTAGCTTTGTCAGCAACTTGCCAAAGTAAAAATAGACTCGTTTATTTTTTACCACATCTTGAATTTAAGCACTCAAACCAACAATGACACCCGAACTGCGCATAGAAATTCACGTTTCCGGCAGAGTACAAGGCGTGGGATATAGGGCGTTTGTCCTACAAGAAGCCTCAAAACTCAATCTGACGGGCTGGACAAAAAATCTCCCCAATGGCGACGTACA
>JAAFHM010000105.1 GCA_013298375.1 Ignavibacteria bacterium
CAGTTTATAGATGGACTAAAATTACGACGATGCCAAAGCGCCCTTTAACGCCTCGCCAAAGCGCCAAACGTCCTCAAACGAGTTGTAGAGCGGTGCCGGAGCTGCGCGAATAACATTCGGTTCGCGCCAATCCACAATCACGCCGTGCGCCATGAGATAATCAAAAACCGCACGACCATTTTTTTCAATAAACATAGACAACTGCGCTCCGCGCTCTTCAGGAGCAGTAGGCGTGATAATGCGGATGCGACTTCCAGCAATATCTCGAATCACAAATGCTAAAAACCCCGTCAGCAACTCGCTTTTGGCGCGAAGGCGCGGCATTCCCGCTTCGTCAAAAACCTCCAGCGCTGCTTTATGCGTTGCCATGAGCAGCGCCGGAGCATTGCTCAGTTGCCAAGCCTGTGCGCCTGCGGCAGCGCGGTAGCCTTTTTTCATCGCAAAACGTTCCTGCTCATCATTGCCCCACCAGCCCGCCAGACGCGGTAAATCCTTGTTCATGGCGTGTTTTTCGTGGATGTACACTCCCGCAATGCCGCCCGGACCGGAGTTCAAATATTTATACGAACACCATGCCGCCGCGTCCACCTTCCATTCATGTAATTCCAACGGCACATTTCCAACGGCATGAGCAAGGTCGAAACACGCCAGAGCGCCCACTTGGTGCGCTGCGTAGGTGATAGATTGCATATCAAAAACCTGTCCGGTGTAGTACTGTACTCCGGCAAACATCACCAACGCAAGATTCTGCCCTGCCTCGCGGATTGCAGTGATAATGTCCTCTGCATGGAGCGTGGTCTCGCCTTCGCGCGGAGCAACTTCGATAATCACATCGCTGGGGTTCAAACCCCGCAAACGGACGTGCGTTTCCAGCGCATAATCATCCGATGGGAATGCGCCCGCTTCGCAAAGAATTTTGTATCGCTGCGGTGTCGGTTGATAAAACGTTGCCAGCAACAGATGGAGGTTGACCGTCAGAGCGTTCATCGCAACGACTTCATGCGGTTTTGCGCCAACGATGCGTCCAAGCGGTTCTTGGAGGGCTTCGTGATATTTCCACCACGGCGTAGTCGCGTGGAAATGTCCCTCCACGCCGAGCATCGCCCAATCGGAAAGCTCTTGTTCCAGCGCCGTGCGCACGGCTTTCGGCTGCAAACCGAGTGAGTTGCCCGTCATGTAAACAACATCACGATCGTGGTGCTGCGGGAAAAGAAAGCGATGGCGAAAATCCTGAAGCGGGTCTTCCTCGTCTTGTTGACGAGCAAAATCCAGTGTACTGTGGTAAACAGGGAGCATTGGCGCGGGTTGGGAGATGGTAATGAAGAAATGGGATTGAGAAAGTTTTTTTTGCACCGTTCCTCACGGCACAATTTTGGTAAAGGTCAAATTCATCTGCGGTTTGACAAACATCACGCCTTTGGTAACGATGGTATCACCTTCTTCCAAGCCGCGCAGAATCTCAACTTTATCCGCCGTGCGCAACCCCGTTTCGACGGGGCGCAAAACTGCTTTCCCATCGCGGGCGATAATGACGCTTTTGCCACGTGTTTGCGGGATGATAGCTTGGGTGGGAATCATAATGCCGCGCTGCTGCCGAAGCGGGATGCTGACGCGCGTAAATGCTCCCGGCGAAAGTTTTCCATTCGCATTCTCGAATCGGGCGCGGATGCGGAGAGTGCGCGTGGCGGGGTCGATTTTTGCGTCCACCGCATAAACACTTGCTTTCATTGTATCGCCTCGCCCTTCGGTCGTAAACTTCACCATTGTACCAGCTTTCACATCGTTGCTGTATTTTTCCGGCAGCGTAAAATCCATTTTGAGCGAGGTTGTTTGTTGAATCGTCGTTATCACTTGCGCCGGAGAGACCACCGCTCCGACACTCACGGTGCGCAATCCCACCTTGCCGCTAAAAGGTGCGCGAATCTCGGTTTTGAAGATATTTGCTTTGACAACTTCAATATCGGCACGGGAAGCAGCAAATTGCGCCTCAATCACATCCAATCCCTGTTGGCTTGTGCCTTGAATTGCCAAAAGTGCTTTTTCGCGTTCGAGTGTTTTTTGGATAACGCCGAATTGAGCTTGAGTACGTTGGAGTTGTGCTTGGAGGTCGCCATCGTAGAGTTTCACCAAGACTTGTCCCTGGGCGACGTTCTGCCCTTCGGAGAAGTTCAATTTGGTGATGCGTCCCGTGATTTCGGCTTTGATTTCGGCTTCTTCATTTGCCAGAAGTGTGCCGCTACTCAGCGCCTCGCTTGCCATCGTGGTTTCTTTTGCAATGATTCCTTCCACAAGGGCAGGTGCGCTCTTTGCGGCGGCAGCGGCGGATACTGCGGTAGATTCGGCTTTGTCGGATTTAGCGGATTTGCTGCGTTGATAAAGAAAAATTGTCCCCATAACAGCAAGTAGAGCAATAGTCAGCAGAGCAGGCTTCAAGAAGCGTTGCATGGTAGTAGTAAAAAAGTGAAGTATCCCGAAATAACCATCGAGTGTTGGTGCGCTGATGCAAACAGTGGTCTGCAAAATTACGGTATTCAATGCTTTCTACCACGCTTTTTCGTGGAAATTATTGCAAAATTTCTCTAAATGCCCTATCTTTCCTATCTTGCACTTTGCACCGCTCCCTATTTTTATTGTTATTTTTATCTTTTTTCTTCACGCTATGAACACTGCTACACCACAAGACCTCACGACGTTGAGCGCCGAAGACCGTAAAAGCATTATTGCTCTTGCATGGAATGACCGCACACCATTCGACACTATTTTTGCTCAATTTGGCGTACCTGAAAAGGATGTTCGCCGCTTTATGCGCCGCTCTATGAAAACCTCCAGCTTCAAACTTTGGCGCGAACGCTTGAGCAGTCGCGCTGCAAAATCAACGCCGCCGAAGCCGTCGGCGTGAGTTGGATGAGCATTGCCTAGAGACACACAAACGCCGTTGTAATGCGGATAATCACCTGCACCATGCAAAGAGCGTCATCGTCGAAACTGGTCAAACACTCATCAATTTGTAATCAATTTGCAGAAATGAAACTCTTTCTTACGTTTTGCGTTGCAAGAAGGGTAAAATCTTTTGTAAATTACCAACCTCGAATATCGGAGCGGAAGTATGAACACACCCACAGAATACCCCAACGGGCATCCGCACGATACCATGCCTTTCGCAAGGAATATAGCTATGAGCAGCTTTTCAAACAACAACTGGGATAAATACAATTCCGGTCGGGATAATCGCCGCCGCGATGACCAGAACGATTGGCAAGAAGATTTTGCCGATATGCGCAATAAATGGCGCAAACGCCGTCAAGACCGCTATGAGCGGGACTTGGACAGAGGCAAGGAATATCGCACCCGGGCAGGAGAAATCGTGGGTGAGATTATTGATACCGTCATGGATGCGGTGGATTCGGCAATGGAGACCTCCAAAGCAAATCGCGCCCGGATGCAACACGAACGCGCCAATTCGCCCGGAGCCGTTGACCGCTACCGCGAGGAAACCTATAAACGCTTAGTCAAAAAACTTCAACAAGCCGAACGCAAGTTGGAAAGTAGCAAGCGTGGAGTGGTGTTCAGTTCTATTATGTCGGTGTGTTTTGGGATTGGTATGATTGTCGGCGATGCAGATTTGGGCGTTCCAGCGCTTGTCTTTGCGGGGTTTGCCGCCATGACCGCCTACGGAGTGCGGGAGCATCGGCAGAAATTTTTCCGTTTGCAGCAAGAGCATCAAGAGTTTCTCACATTAACACCTGCTTCGTCGCCGCCGATGTCTTCGGCTTCGCCAAGAAATTTTGTGTTGATGGAAAAAGCAGTCTTGCGGTATGCCTACGAACACAACGGGAAGGTTTATCCGGAATTACTGGTGATAGAATCAGAATTTTCGCTCTCGGAAGTGGAGCAGTTTTTGAAACACGCCGTTGAAAAGCGCATTGCGGCAGTGGAAGTAGATGCAAACGGACGCGCATTTTACTACTTCAGCAGTTTAGATAACTCCGACCCATATTCGGCATTGAATCAAACGTTGCCTCCGACCTAAAACACTCGTTTGGTGCGATACGAACAATGGCTCAAGGTTGGGTGTGTCGAACCTATGCTCTGGGCTGTGTTCTTACAGATTTTGACAGGTACGAAGCGTATTCTGCCCGATTCTTCCACGCGCATTCCGTTCAGCCCTACGATGACTCTCCACATTGAACAACCCCATATTTTCCCGCCCAATATTATTGCTGGCGTAACGAAACGGAATATCCATCTTTTTCCCGAAACGGGGCTGTCGCTCTTGAAAGCGCAGATTCTGGACGACGACGAGGTAGAAAGCCATCGCCTACACCTCGCCAATGCTATCGGTGTGGAGCGCGATGCACTCAAATTCCAGAAGCAAGTTCACGGAACAAGTATTCGTGCGCTTTCGCCGGAAAATCACGAGCAGCATATCAGAGAACCGCTCAATGAATCGGATGGCATGATGACGGCAACACCCGGATTTATCTTGTGTGTGGGCATTGCTGATTGTGCAGCCGTATTGCTGTATGACCCGGAACATCATGCTATCGCGGCGCTTCACTCCGGCTGGAAGGGGACGCATGGGGATATTGTCCGAGGAGGAATTCAGCAAATGGCAAAACGCTTCGGCACAGAAGCATCATCGTTACGTGCGTACATCTCGCCGTGTGCATCGGGTGAACGCTATGTGGTACGCGAGGATGTGGCTCAATTTTTTGCCGCTCCTGCGCTTCAGCGTTTGAACGATGAAGAATTTCTCTTTGATAATCGGCTTCGTATTCAAGAACAGCTTCGGGAAAATGGTGTTCTGCCGGAGAATATTGAGGTTGCTTCTGGCTGCACAATTACCACTGAGGAGTACCATTCGCACAGACGCGATGGAGAACGCGCCGGACGCATGGTAGCCTTTATCGGAATGCGCAAGACGACGTAAATCATTTCGCATCAGTCATCTCTGTATTTAACCTGTTTCTAATCCTACCAATTATGTCCACAACCGCTCCCCGCCTTGTCCGCGCACCGCGTGGCACCGAATTAACGTGTAAAAATTGGCAAATTGAAGCCGCTTACCGCATGATTCAAAATAATCTCGACCCTGAAGTCGCCGAGCGCCCGCAAGACCTTATCGTCTATGGCGGCTTGGGTAAAGCGGCACGGAATTGGGAGAGTTACGACGCTGTTTTGTCGTCACTGCGCAGCATGAACCCCGATGAAACCTTGCTTGTCCAATCCGGCAAACCCGTCGGCATTGTGACGACACACACCGACGCGCCGCGTGTGATTTTGGCAAATTCCAATCTCGTCGGCAAATGGGCAACATGGGATGAATTTCGGCGATTGGACGCTTTGGGACTGATGATGTACGGGCAGATGACCGCCGGAAGCTGGATTTACATTGGGACGCAAGGCATTTTGCAAGGCACATACGAAACATTTGCGGAGTGTGCGCGGCAGCATTTTGGCGGTACGCTCGCAGGGCGCTTTGTCTTGACGGCGGGCTTGGGCGGTATGGGCGGCGCACAGCCTCTTGCAGCAACGTTTAATGGCGCTGCCACACTCTGTATCGAAATTGACGAATGGCGCATTGACAAGCGCATCCACGATCGCTATTGCGATGTTAAATCCGACAATCTCGACGACGCACTGGAAATCATCATCAAGCACGCTACCCAAAAAACTCCCATCTCTGTCGGGCTGCTCGGCAATGCTGCCGAAATCTTGCCGGAACTGCTTCGGCGTGGTATTTTGCCCGATGTCATTACCGACCAAACATCCGCCCACGACCCGCTTAACGGCTATTACCCGGCAGGAATGACGAAAGAACGCGCCGACGCGCTCCGCACCGAAAACCCCGATGAATACTTACGGCAAGCGCACGAGTCCATCTGCACACACGTCCGGGCAATGTTGGAATTTCAACGGCGCGGCGCGGTGGTGTTTGATTACGGAAACAATCTTCGCGGTGTAGCGAAAGAATACGGCGTTGCCGATGCGTTTGATTATCCGGGCTTTGTGCCAGCATTTATTCGTCCGCTTTTTTGCGACGGAAGCGGTCCTTTTCGCTGGGTGGCGCTTTCCGGCGACCCGGCGGATATTGCAACCACTGACCGCGCCATCTGTGAGCTTTTCCCAGAAAACGAGTCGCTGCATCGCTGGATTGATAAGGCTTCGAGCAGCTTGCGGTACCAAGGGCTTCCGGCGCGGATTTGCTGGTTAAAATATGGTGAGCGGGCAAAAGCGGGCAAGCTCTTTAACGACCTTGTAGCTTCCGGCAAGGTGGCAGCGCCTATTATTATTGGGCGCGACCACTTGGATTGCGGTTCGGTGGCTTCGCCGAACCGTGAGACCGAGGCAATGAAGGACAGTTCCGATGCCGTTGCAGACTGGGTGTATTTGAATTTTGCCTTAAATGCCATTGGCGGCGCGACGTGGGTGTCGCTGCATCACGGTGGCGGTGTTGGCATGGGATATTCGCTTCATGCGGGAATGGTTGTTCTGGCGGACGGCACACCAGAAGCGGAGCGCCGTTTGCAGCGCGTTTTGACTTACGACCCGACCATGGGCATTTTGCGCCATGCCGATGCCGGATACGAACGCGCTCAAGATAATGCGCGGGCGCATGGAATCAGGGTTCCGATGTTGTGATAATTGTAGGCGGGCAAGAGAAATCGCCCGACAGAGAAACCGCTCCTCTTCTTACACGCACAAACGCCCCACGAACCGCGCCCTACGGCGGCTTCTTAGCCCGCCGCGTGGCGCGGCTTTGCTTCACGAATCTTTCTGCATCTCGCTCACACGACAAACGGGCGTAAAATCGCAATAGTCGCAGGGCGAAAACCCGCCTCGTTTCTTGGGTTCGACGGGGAATTGTCCATCAGCAATATTCGCCGCATAGCCGGAAGCCGTTTGGACGGACGCAGCAATCATCGTGCGCAATGCCTCTTTGTCCGCCACAAAACCGCCGTTTTTCCGTTGAGAATCCGGCGCAAGCGCTGAGTCTTTCGGCAACATCACGAAACTATGCGTTTCCGCGTCTTCGCCTTCCTTCGCCGTTTTGGGCGAAAGGATGTAGTACACCGCTCCGGCGGCTTCCGCATCAATGCCGTAACCATCCCGCAAAATCTGCTCGGCAGCCACGCTGTAGAGCGGCATTTGCAGCGACGACCCACGTTTGATGTCGGTGTTTGTGGCAACACTTGCGCCGCTTTTGTAATCGCCAATCAAGATTTGATGCGGCTCATCGGGGTTTTCGCTGGGCAGAATTTCAATACGGTCTATTTTTCCATGCAGCCGCAAATTATCCGCTAATTCTGCATTCCCCAGCACACTTTTGAGTTCGCCAAACGCAAACTCGAAAAGCGCCGGAGCAAAGAGCCATGCGCTTTTGCCGCCTGCACCGTCCGCACGGGCAAGTTCGCTGTCCAGCCAAATATTCAACTTGCCGCGCCGCGTGTACTCCGCACCGCTTGAAACCTGCTCTGCACCGTCGCCGACCGCACCCGCACTGCCTTCGGCGGGTGGCATTTTGCCCATGATGCTTTCGCGGTCGAGGTCGAAAAATGGATGGTCGAAGCGGATAACCTTCAGTTCATCATCAGCAATGCTGTGGAGCAAGCGGCGGTATCGCTCACGTTCGCCCGAATCCAAATGCACGGTCGCCAATTCCGGCAAACCCTCGCGGAGCGGCTTGACAACAAGGCTTTGACCGCGTTGCTCTTGCTGCACTTCTTGGTAAAATTTGAACAAAATGCGGTGCAGGAGCGAACCACTCTCCAAGGGCGAAAGCGACGAGTCAAACTCCTGAATCTCGCGCAAACGCAAGGATTTCGCAGCAAAAAACTGGTACGGGCATTTTGCGTACTGCTCCAATGCCGATACTGAATACGCCAATTTTTCGAGGCGCTCGCCTTCGACGTGGACGTGCTTTGCGTCGGTGGCGGTGCGGTGCATTGTTGCCGTAAGATGCTCTTGTACCCGTATGAGTGCAGACTTTGCGTCCGAGCGCCGAAGTTCATCGGCAAAACGTTGTATGAGTCCGGAGCGCTGCTCTTCGGGCATTTTTACAAAGCGCACTGCGGCGGCTCTCACGGCTTCTTCCTCCGAAGCAAGCCCCGAAAGTGTGTTGCGAAGCCAGATGGGGACATTGGGGGTTGACTCGCCATTTGCCGCCCCGTCATCACCTTTTGCCAGTATCTTCCTTGTTTCATGCGCATTGTGGATGTGTCCCGCTTCCTGCAAGGCGGTGATTTTCAGCAACGCATCCACAAACGAAGACCGTACAAGGTCGTCGCCGTTATCAGCACGCGCCGGATAGGTGATAAACACTTGCTTCCCGTCGCTTTCGAGTTTTTGCGCATTATTTGTCAGCACTTGGTAAAACTGCACTCGCTCTTTACGCAAAAATCGCTCTTCGGAATCAATAAGTTCTTTTCCCAAAAAGGTTTCCGGCACATAGCGCCCCGGAAATTCGCCGTCCACCGCGCCGCACATAATAATCAAGCGAAACGGTACACCCCGCGTCTGTTCTAGTGCCGTGACCGTAACGCCATAGCCGAGTTTTTCCCGCACCTGATAGCGCCCGTTACGGGTGGCAGTCCGAAGGCGCTCGATGTATTCTTCCAATGTGCGTTTGTGATGTGCTGGAAGGCTTGTATTGGAGCGGTGTGCGCGGGTGTCGCGGTCTTGCAAAATAGCGGTCATTTCCTCCAAAATTGTCAAAAATGCCGTGAGCGCCCGTGCGTCTTTTTCAACTTCTTCCTCAAGGCTCAAAAACTCGGTCATGCGCTTGGATTCTGCGCCGCCTTCTCCTTGCGAAGCCAGTTCCCGTGCGTGTTGGTGGAAGGTCACGATTTGCTCATGCACACGAAGTTTTGCTAAAATTGCCTCTTTGATAAAATCCTCAAATTCCGTCGGCGTGAGCGTCTCGTGTTCATCGGGAAAAAGCGTCAGAAGCGAGGTGAAATCGCGCTTTGCTAATTCAATTTCCTCAATAAAACGCCGTGTTTCGGCAAGTTCGTCGCGGTCGGCGTTGGGGTCGCGGTTGAGCATAATTTCTCGTTTGGACAAGTACGCCAAACGGCTGTCCATGCGGCGCAACCACTGAGTTTTGCCGTCGCGCCCAAACCGCCTACCGCCGCTGATACGCAAGCGCCCGGCAACGGTAAACAGGTTCGCCGCATTAAGCGGAGCAAATTTTTTGTAGCCGCGCTCTTTTCGCACAAAGCGCAAATACGGGCTTTGCAGGGCGCGGTTCACATCCTCGCGCTTGTAGCCGTAAAGCAGCATATCCAACACCGCAAAAACCGCCGTCACGACGGGCGATTTCTCCAAAGGGAAGCGGTCGGTGATATTAGCGGGAATGTCGTAGAGCGCAAACATTTCGCGGAACAGACTTGAATACTGCTCCGGCTGGCGCATGACGACGCACATTTCCGAAAGCGGAATCGTGTCGTTGACGGCAAAATGGCGAATGAGTTTAGCAATAGAGCGGGTTTCATCGGCACGGGATTCAAAAGCAATTACGCGCACAACGTCATTAAATCCAGCATGGCGAATGTCTTCTTCGGTGTTGAACAGCCAACGGCGTAAATACGAGGCTTTGGGCAAATGTTCTTCGCGGCGGTCTTTGTAGCGGTCGTTTGCCTCACCATCGGTCGAGTAGGCGCGGTAATGCGGTACAAGTGAGATTTCATCAGGCTTGGAGTCATTTTTCGCAACAGGTTTTCCCGAAAAACCTTGCAGCGAATTGACGGTATCTTGCAAACCGCCAAAAAGCGGACCATTGGCATCGGAATAATCCAAAATAATGCGCGTATGAAATGGCGCATAGTGCAGGGCAGCAAGAAAGCGCTCTTCAGGCTTTTTGAACTCCGTGAAACCGTCCAACACCAGCGTTTTCGCCTCTGGCAGCACATTCTTCCAGACCGCTTCAATACTTGTTTCCGAGCGTAGGACATTTTGCTCTTTTGTGAGTGCATCGGTCGTGAGCGTGAGTAATTTCGGATAGTCCGTGAGCGCATCGCCCAAGGTGCGCTCATAACTTTCGTAGAGCGTTGCAATATCCGCCAGACGGCGTGGGTCGGTCACATCACTCAGTCCGAAGCCGCTTGCCGAAAGGTCGGCGCGAAGCGAGGCAGGAGTGATGCCGTCTTCCTTCAGACCCCAAATAATGCTTTGCAGACGCTCCAAAATAGCCGGAGAAATAGCCTGAAATCGGCTTCCGCCACTGGTAAAAAACGTCATTTCCTTGCGGCAACGCTCGGATGCCTCTTCCATAATTGCCGCCAAAAGCGCCTCGCTTGCCAAGTGCGGAAGTGCGTTACCAAAGACTAACTGCCCCAGATGCCGCACAAAACCTTCCAGCGTAAAAATATGCAGGTTGGAAATAGGCTGCTTCGTGCGCCGGAAGACCTCGCGCACGAGATAGCGCCTGAGCAAGCGTACACGCCGCCCCGTCGGGACAATACAAATCAAGGATTGAAGCGCTTCTGCGGGATTTGTGGCGATTGCTTGTTCCAAGATGGCTTCAAGCGGAGCGCCGAGGTCGAATGCGGAAGAGCGGGAATTATGCAGAACGTACATGATTTCGTGCGAAAGAATGGCGAAAAACGGACATGAACACGCAAGTTCGCAACAATCATGCAGAATGCAAAAATTAAATCGGTACGAAGGGTAAACGAAATCTTGGAGGTTTATTGCTGATGCGGTATCTTGTCTTTAACTATTTAGGTACGAGGGTCTCGCTTCTTAGCGAGGCTCTCGCTCTCACGCTGAAGCGAGAGCCTGCCTAAGAAGGCAGACCCTCGCCAGTACCTGCGTTATTGTTGTCTTTCTCACGCGCCCATGCACCACCAATCCAGTATTCACCTTGTGACCGGCTATCTTGGTAGCGGAAAAACGCAGTTTCTTTCTCGTCTTTTGGAGCGCAAGATTTTGAGCGAAAAAATTGCCGTTATTGTCAATGACTTTGGCGCGGTAATGTTTGACGGGATGAGGCTTGCCTCGACAAATGCAGATATTGAGATTGTGGATGTGCCGGGCGGCTGCCTTTGCTGTTCGGCGATTGAGGATTTTCAAACAGCGCTGACGCAAGTAATGGAGCAGGGCGCACGGCGAATCTTTATTGAAGCCACTGGTCTTGCCGATGCAGCACAGGTGCAACGCGATTTAGCATTTATGCGCTTTCCCGTTGATTCCACGCTCTGCATCGTTGATGCACTCAATCTTCGGCGTTTTCAAACGCTCTTCCACATTGTGAACGCGCAAATCCAAGCCGCCGATTTTTTGCTTATTTCCAAAGAAGATTTGGTGAAAAAGCCCGATGCAGTGAGCGCTTTGGAGCAATCGCTTCGCGCCTTGAATCCTCGCGCTCCGATAACGCGCCTCGCTCAAGGTCGCGCCGACACAGAGTTTTTGCTTCAAGCATTTGCGCCCGCAGAGCGCTTCATTCCTGAGCAGTCAACACATCAGCAAGAACATCTGCTGCGTGACAATGTGACGGCGTTTCGTATTCGATTACCGCGAAATGTTGATTTTCCTACGTTTGAGCGTGTGCTTGCCGATTTGCCGAGCAACCTTGCCCGATTAAAAGGGCTTATTCGTCTTGATCATTCACCACAAGGCGTTCTCGTGAATTTTGTCGCCGGAGCGTGGAATTATCAGCCATTGAGCAATAGTACCGATGCCGAAAGCGAACTTTTTGCGATTGGGCAAAGGGTTGAACTTCACGAAATGGAATCCCGATTTGCAACGCTTGGGGCAAGCGTGGAAGCCGGAACGGTGCGCAGCATCGGCATGATTGAAGATGACCACCACCATCACCACGAGCATTGATAAGTTTTTGATAACTGGTCGCATATTGCCCCGTCGGGCGGATAAGGAGTGCGAGAACGCTGCCGTCCGGCGGGTGGCGATGAACGGGACTAGGAGTACGACAAACAACCGCCGGACGGCGAAGAAGCCGCCCGACGGGGTAATACCTGACCGATCACAATTTTTCTCCTCTACTAAGTTTGTTCGCAAAAATAATCTGGTAAATCTTGGTAAAGTCATAGAAAAGAGAGAGATTCTCATTGAACTCCATTACCTCAATGACCACCCTGATTTCATATGAAATTCGTTACGCCCTTGAA
>JAAFHM010000310.1 GCA_013298375.1 Ignavibacteria bacterium
CTGTGGATTCGGTTGCCAAATTACGACAAGGACGCTAAGAAACCAACAAAAGAAAATGCACACTCCAAAGTTACCGACCTCATAAAAAGACCACAATACCCGATAAAAAACTTGCTTTCCATGCGCTAAATTCACATATTTCAAAAAAATGTCACACCCTCTATCTTACTGACGAAAGGAATGTGCTTCTATGCCATTACAGTTTTCTGAACTTGTCAAAGCTATCCAAAAAAGTTTTGAAATTAACGCTCCAGAAGATCTTGCAAATATTCTTGGCGTGGCTGCCGATACACTCGGAACGTTTATTCCCGTTATTGGACCTGCTGCTAAAATTGCAATTCAGGTTGGAAAAGCCATCAAAGAGAAATTCACCGACCCAAAGGAAGAGCGCCGACAAGCATTCTTACTTGCCCTACGAACAACTTACTTTAATACGTTCAATCAAGCATTGGAGCGTTTGAGTATTACATTCCTGATTGTTGATGCTGAGGATTTTTGCACCGCAATATTTCAACACGCTTCTCAAGACTTTGATGTAGCCAGTCTTGACCCCAACGATACACACAGCAGCCCGTTTATTCAAGGCTTGCAAAAAAGCTACGAGCGCCAACTCACTGAAGGTGGTATCGAGGCAAACGACCAAGCAAAAATCTTTCGTTACATCAGCACCTACTTCAACGCTCATTTTTTTGAACTTATCGAAGAGGATGAAAAGCAAAAATTTTCCCTGCTTACCAATTACCTCAACAGCAAACAAGCCGAAGAATACCGCACAATCTACCTCCGCAAACGCTACGAACAGCACCTAATGGCAATGTTTGAGAGTGATGCTGTTTTTCAGAATGAAAACCTTTCCCTCAAAAAACTCTATGTACCGCCGCACTTTAGTATGCACAAAAATACGGTAGAGCCTGAACAATGGAGAGAATTCAGATCATGGAAGTACCCTAATTCTCATGATGAATATTTCCCTCGTCAGGAAAATTTAGATGATTGCATTCTTTCAATATTGCAGAATGGACAAGACGCAAAGCCTTATCTCAAGCCTGACCTCAGCAATAAACGTTCTCGCTTTTTGCTCATTCTCGGCTCTCCGGGGCAAGGCAAAAGCTCTCTCTGCAAGCGACTTATGTACAAAATACTCACAGGGGAACAGGCTCTCAAGCAAGATATATTTTTTGTTCGGATGCGCTATATCACCGATATTCAGGGGCTTCGCACTGCGCCCTTGACAACATTACTCCAAGCGGCACAAGAACAATCCCACCATACCCCCGGTTATACCATCAATAAAAATACATTCGAGAGAAGCCTTCTCATTTTGGATGGTTTCGACGAATTATCCATGGCGAGTAATATGGAAACTCAAGAGAGCCTACGGTTTTGCAGCAATCTTATTGAAGCATTAGACTACAAAACGGAACTCAAGATTATTCTGACCTCGCGCTTAGGTCGTATCGCTCCTCAAGATATACAAGCAGGTCAAGAAAAGGTGAATTTCTTTTTGATGCAGCCATTTAACCAATCGCAACAAGAGCAATGGCTTCAAAATTATAAGCGCTACAAGTTCACGCCGTTGACACACAAACATATTGCCGACTATCATCAAAACAGAGATGACAGTTATACCCATATTTTGGAACTCCTTGGACAACCACTTCTGCTTCATATTATTGCAACGCTTAAGGAGGCAGTCCTTAGCGGAATAGAAAAAAACAAAGCGGCAATTTATGATAAACTCTTTGAGGAGTTGATTGCTCGAAATTACGACTCCGGTACTATTAGTATTTATCAGGATAATGGCGTTGACAAAGCGAAACTTCGCAAAATTATTCAAGAGCTTGCATTTGCCATTTTTCAGAGTGGGCAGGACTTTATTCACAAAGACAAGGTTCTGAGCATAGAACTGATTGCGCAAATACTCCGAAAACTCCATTCCGACCAAGATGTAGAAGCATTATTCAAAGGGTTAATGGTGAGTTTCTATCTCAATGAATCGTTACACACTAAAACAGATAAACTTGGTAATACGACCAATGATTTTGCCATAGAGTTTCTTCACAAATCGCTTCAGGAGTACATGACGGCGGAAAAAGTGTGGCGAACAATACGAAGCGGACTCACCGCTACCACAACCATTGATGAGGAAACTCATTACCGCCTCGAAAAACCGGAGGAAATACTCGCACTCTGCTCTGAGCTTTTTGCCCAGCGCTTTTTCACGAAAGAAATTGGCAGTAACATTGAAGAAATCATTGCGAACGACCCTGATAATGACAAAAAGGCGCTTGTCTTTCAGCGTTTAAAAGACTTCTTTCCCACAGTGCTAAAGCGCGGTTTTTTCAGCAAGAATGACAATAGCACTGTGTCCCCAATACATCAATCTTTGAATGGCTTTGTCGGGTACAGCACTCTTTTAGGGGCATTGGCAAATGGAGAAAATTTTATTGATGAAAAAATCAAAGATTTGTTTGCTGAGTATTTGCGCATCTGGGGCGCTTCTCTTCCTGTGCTCTCGAATTGCCACTGTTTTAACCTCACAGGGCAAGACTTGAGCAACACATATCTTAGCGGGGCTAATCTTTCAAATTTCCGCTTATCTCGGTCAAATCTTAGCGACACGGATCTTTATAGAGCGCTCCTTAATCATGCTGATATGAGTAAAGCTATCATGAACAGGACTTATCTATTGCAAGCAACAATGATGATGGCAGACTTAAATGGCGCAAATTTATCAGACGCAGACTTGTCGAGTACGGAATCTGCTAGCGCAAATTTGTCAAAAGCAGATTTGAGTCGCGCACGTTTGTCAGGAGCGTACTTGTCAAACGGAGATTTATCGTACGCAAATCTGACTCACGCGTACTTAACAAGTGCGTACCTAACAAGTGTAGATTTGTCAAACGCAAACTTAACTTGCACAGATTTTTCAAGGGCAATGCTGTTCGGTGCAAACTTGTCGCACACAAACTTGACTCTTGCACGCTTGGAAGATGCAGACTTAACGGACGCAGACTTAACGGACGCAGATTTAAGAAACACAGAGTTCATAAAAGTTATTTTACAGAAAGCTACCATGCACAATGTCAAGAACCTCAGCCCCGAATTTCGTCAAGAGGCGCAAAGGCAGGGCGCACTCCTTGACGATGATTCTCCCACCTCTTCGGAGCAGCAGGATTAGCGAGATTTTATGCACAATTAGGCAAGAGATTATTGGCAAAGAAGGTAAAATCGTGTAGATTGCGCCTCACCTCTCTTTTGCACCCAATTTTGCCTCACCACTTTTCCCTATTCTGCATGAATACTTCCGCACTGCTCCGCCCTTGCGTGTTTTGCCTTGTGCTGCTGCTGGCTACAACTCAGGTTCTCCAAGCCTTTGGAGCACCCGAACCACCCTTGCAATCAAGCATCACTCCCAAACGGGCAAGTGGTCGCGCCGCGCCGCCGCCATCCCTTGCCTACGACGTTTCGCTGCTCAAAACCATGAAAAAACCGCAAACGGTCGCGGATTATTTTTTGCTGCTTCCCGAAGGTTATTTCACGCAATACGGCTCAACCTCAAGCACGGTGAGGGGTTTTGATACCAAAATGCGCCGCACGATTCTTTCTGCCACCACCAGCGACAGCGCACGAATGCTTGGCGTGGAACTTTTTACGGGCGCTCTGGAAATCAAAAACAAATATCTCATCGTTAATACGCCGGAAAGCAGCGCGGGATACTCATTTTCCGTTGCACTCTGGACGTTGAAAAACAAACAAACACTCGTTGGATTTTGCCGACGGCGCTGGCAGCGCGAGGGTTCGGGTTCGGAGGTGGCGTTTTTGACGTTTGAAAATAATCAGTGGAAGGACGTAACGGCACAAGTATTTCCCGAATTTCCGATGACGACGTTTTTCAACTGGAGTGGTCTCAAAAAGCATCCCACACTCAAAGCCCCCGTTGACATAGAGCTTGCCCGTGCGGAACAAGCAATCATCGTGCGTTTAGATATGCTCACCTTGGAGCAGATGCCCGAACTGAAGCCCATCGGCACAGGGCTTGGCAAGGCAGTGAATATTCGCACTCTCGAATTGCGCTTGCAGAATGATATTTTTTCGATTACGAACAAGTATTGAGGCGGCTTTCAGACCATTCAGCCTAAACCATTACACTCCGTCGAAAACGACATCCAAGGGCAATTCCAAGCCCTCTAGCACGACAGACCGCACAGTCACCGGGCTTTCGGGATTGCGCTCATCAACAGAGTAAATCTCTCGTAATTCATACTCATTGCGCCCTTTGAATGTTGCATTGACATACACTTCCACCGAGCGGGTACGAATGTCCACAAGCCAGTATTCATCAATACCGAAATGTTCATATATCCGCTTTTTTATACCTCTGTCAAGTTTTACGGTTTCGTTAGCGAGAATTTCCATAATAAGATTTGGCGAACCTTCAACAGCCTCTTCTTGAATAATCTGCATTCTATCCTCACCAATATAGAGAATATCAGGCAGTGCTAGGTTTTCTTCACTCAATACAACGCCAAGGGGCCCGAAAAATACTTCACCGCCGAGATTCCTATTTTCCAACAGCAGAGAAACTGCAAAAATAATATTCCCCGAAACGCGCTGATGATACGGCGAATTGGCAGATTTCGGAAAAATATTCCCTTCCAACAGCTCGTAATACAACGCTTTGTCGTCGTCGTCAAATTCCATTGCCCGAAATTCCGCAACCGTCAGGCGTGATGCGGCTTCTGAAAGCAATGGCGGTGCTTCGAGAACTGCTGGCATATTCAAACCTTTCAAAAGTGGAGGGAAAATCTGCTGCGGGAAATATACCGCTTTTTGGCAATTTTTCGCACAAAAAAGACCGCCGCACAAGAGTTTGTGCGGCGGTCTTTTAATATTTGTTCAAAAGCGCTTAAATACTTGGGTCTGGCGGCGTATTCGCACGATTGTTATCGCGCTCCAAGGACGGATAGGGATAAAAATTGCGATTGCGCTCTGATAGAAACGATGTGGGATTCGGCGGAGCCGGGCGACCAAAACGGCGTTGGTCTTCCATGCGCATACCAGTCAAGAACAGTTCCACACAGCGTTGGGCGTAAATTTCCGTCAGAACTGCTTCCGCTGTCATAGCGCCCGAATACGGCGGCAATGCTGCCCCGAGACCATGCGGGTCTGCTGTGCGAACTTTGGTACGAATGCGGTTTATATCCTCAACAGCAGCCGTAAGATTTCCCAATCGTGCATTTGCTTCGGCGCGAATCAGAACTAATTCCCCTAGGCGAAATACCGGCATTGAGGCATCTACCGCCGCAAAGAATGGTGCTACCAAGTTATCCGTGGGCAAACCTGAAGCTACACCCGCGCGAAGACTATTCGGACTCATAAAGAATCGCAAACGTTGGTCATTCGTATCAAGCAACGCCCCTGTCAAACCAAAAAAGTCACGCGGTGCGTAGGTCGATCCGGGTGGAATGAATGACATGAAGATTGGGTTGCGGTTTTGCTGTGCATCGTAGGTAAAATTTGAGACCGACGCGGCTGTTTGCGGAACATTGTTTGCAGCTTGAATGGCATCAGCATTGCGCCCAGCCATAATCAAAAACCGCGCCCGCATTGCTTGAATGGTCGTACTGAGGTTGAGTCCGCGAGCTAAGACCGTTGTGGTAAATTCTGCGTTTGGTGCTGTCGTGGTAATTTGCCGTGCCGCATCGTCCAGCAAACGAATTGCTTCCGCTAAAACATCTGCTCTGGTGCGGAATGATGCAGGTGCAGCTAATGTTCCGACGGTAATTGGTGCCTGCTCGAAATACATCATCAAATGCCCCAAACACATAGCTTTGTACAGCGAAGCCAAAGCAATAGTCCCAGAGCGCACTGGGGGCGGAAGCTGTACATTGGTCAATTTTGGAATATTATTTAAGATATTG
>JAAFHM010000601.1 GCA_013298375.1 Ignavibacteria bacterium
AGGTTTTTGGCAAATTTGCCCGCCTTTCTGCAAGACCAACGGGCGGAGAGGAGTCCACCGGATTAGGTCTTTCCATTGTGAAGAAACTCGCTGAAATGCTAGGCGGAAGCATCGCCTTAGAAAGTAAGGAAGGACAAGGAGCGACGTTTATTCTGGTGTTACCAAGCCTTGAGTAGTCGATGAGCAAGTGTTGAGCTTTTTTCGGGTTCTTCGTCATAACAATTCAATAGCAAAAAACTCTTGCATACTAAATGAACGTTTAGTACGTTTGCTCTGAATATTTACCCTTGTTCACGTTGTTTGTTTGCCGTTATGCCTATCCAAAAACTCAGCAAAGACGAAATTATCTTCACCTCTGCGCAAGTCTTTCGCAAGCGCGGGTACAACAATACGTCGATGGCAGATTTGGCAGAGGCGTGTGGTCTGACAAAAGGAATATTTTATCATCACTTTGAGAATAAAGAAGAGTTGATGAAAGCTGTGCTGCACGGCGTTCATCTGCATTTCAAAGTCACGCTGTTTGCCCTTGCTTACTCCGATAGCCTTGCTCCCGAAGAAAAATTGGAGAAATTTTTAGGCAAAGCACGAAAAATGTTCTCAAAGAATGATGGCGGCTGCCTGATGGCAAATACTGCGTTGGAAACCCTCTCGACGCAACCTGAATTTGCGCCATATCTCAAAGAATTTTTCCGCGATTGGATTGATGCACTCGCCGCAATATATTCTGCCCGTTATCAAGAGGATGCCGCACGGCGCATTGCTGAACAGACCGTCCAAGAATTTGAAGGTGCAGTAATGTTTCTCCGTGTTTTTGGCGATAAACGATATATGGACGAAATGCTGGAACGCGCTACAATGCGTCTTGCAGCAGGGTGCTGATGCTAAACGATTAGTCAATAACAATACTCCTTCATTTTTACTTTCCATCCGTCCATGATAACCGATATTAACCTTTACCTCACGCCAACCTACTTTCTTGACAGCGACCATGCGGGCGTTATTGACTATGCAAAGCGCCATTCTTCGCCAGAGGCAAGCGCAAAAGAGAATGTTGTGCGGCTCTACAACGCCGTGCGTGATGATTTTACGTACAATCCTTACAAACTTGATTTGCGCTCCGAAGGCTTAAAAGCAAGTGATATTCTGAGCCGTGATTACGGGCATTGTGTAAGTAAGGCAAGTTTGCTGGCTGCCTGTGCGCGAGTAATTGGTGTGCCGTCGCGCTTGGCATTTTTTAATGTGAAAAATCATATCGCCACCGAGAAGATTGAGAGTTTTCTCAAAACAAATGTTTTGGTTTTTCACGGATGCACGGAATTGTGGTTAGAAGGGCGTTGGGTGAAGGCAACACCTGCCTTTAATACAGCACTTTGTCGAAAACTCAACGTTGAAACACTAGATTTTGATGGCGAAAATGACTCGGTTTTTCAGCAATACGATAGGACGGGGAAGGTTTTTATGGATTATGTCCATGAATACGGCTCATTCCATGAACTGCCTTATGATTTGATGATAGGTCAACTGCGCAAACATTATCGTTCAATTCTTAGTGATGAAATGTTAGCAAAGGCAGGAATGGTACTGGATTTGAACCTTCTTGCTCATGCCGAATAATTTCCCTTTTTTGATAAATATTTACTAAACGATCATTCAGTTATGTCTTTCTCCTCAACGCCCAAACCTGCAATAAAACAAGGTGGTTTCCGCAAGTTTACCATAGGTCCAAAACTGCTCAAATTTTTATTAAATATCTACGGACCATACTTTGGTGCTGGTGTGAAGATTACAACTATCAGCGAAGATTTTCGCTTCGTGCGAGTAGAGATGCCGCTTCGGTGGTATAATGCGAATTATTTTCGGACGCATTTCGGCGGTTCGCTCTATGCAATGACCGACCCGATTTATGTGTTTATGCTCATCAATAATCTTGGCAATGATTATGTTGTTTGGGATAAAGCCGCAGAAATACAGTTTCGGTCGCCCGGCAAAGGGCGCGTGTGGTGTGAGTTTCGGCTAACGGAGGAAGAGGTTGCCCGCATTAAAACGGAGGCTGATACGAATAAGAAAACCGAGCCGAAATTTATGGTCGAAGTTTTTGATGCCGATGGGAAACTTGTTGCATCGGTGGTAAAAACGCTGTATGTTCGTCGTGTAGCGTAAAGGTATTTGTAAGTTTTACTAACCAATCGTTCAATAATATTTCTCAAAGGAGTTCGCTATGGCTCGTCTTGATTCCATTCCACAAATGCTTTTACCCGTGATGCTCACGCTCTCACGTGGTAATCCGCCCGTGAAAGAAACAGTTTTCCTTGAAACAACGTTTGATGATGTTGCACTAAATGCCGAAAATGTTAAGGAGTACGCTAATTTTTGTGGCTTCCAAAACAGCGCCGATTTTCCGGCAACATGGCTGTATCTCTTAGCGCAACGGGCGCAGATTGCACTGATGCTCAATAGTAAATTTCCACTTGCCGCGCCTGGCATTGTGCATCTCACTAATTCTCTCGAAATGCTCCACAAGCCTGATCTTGCGCAATCTATTTCGTTGAAAACATCCGTCAGCATCGAAGGAAAGGCAAGTGGCTCTCTCTTTCCACAATTTCGCGTTGATATGCTCCAAGGCGGAACACTCTTTGCTGTTTGCACTAGTGGTTACATTGCCAAGCGTGGCGGTGGAGAAAAATCTGGAGAAAAACCTGCGGAAAGATCTGGCTCAAAGCAGGTTGTAAGCGCATCCGGACCCGATTTTTCTGCCGCAAAAGATGCCGGAAAAATTGTTATGCCGGACGGTATTGGTTGGGATTATGCAAAGGTTTCCGGCGATTTTAACCCCATTCATATTGCGGGTATTATGGCAAAAGCGTTTGGTTTGCCAGGCAAATTAGCGCATGGATGGTACTCGGTCAGTATGTTTGCTTCGGTGATTGAGCGCATCAAAAATATTTCCGTGAAAAAAGTTGATGTCCAATTCCAAAAGCCTGTATTACTGCCGAATACGGTTGCCTTAGAGTATCTGGATAATGGCTCTGCGGCAATACCATTTCGTATTACCAGTGTTGATAAAAAGATTGTGTATTTGACGGGTT
>JAAFHM010000158.1 GCA_013298375.1 Ignavibacteria bacterium
GCCAAAGTAAAACTAACGATCCCTCATAAATGAAAGGATTGAGGCACTTTAAGTTGCCCCAAAAGCTCTTCCCCGTTGGTGTCAATGCCAATGCGTGAGATTCGTGGATATTTGGGGTGAGGGCAATCGCATGAAAATTTCAAACCCGCATCAACCCCTGTTCCGTTGAAGAATGGTTTGCAACTTATTGTTTGGAACATTGGGTTTCTAAGCCGTTCTCAAAGGCTCATGCGATTGCTCTCTTGCCTTACATTACTCCCGCACACAATCCAAAATACACAATGGCTCTTTCCCATTGCGAAATTCCTGACGGACGACAATTCCGCCCTGCCCGATGACCTTTGTTTTAATTCCTGCGGCATGAAGAAGCGTCAAAGCACGGCGAACACTCATGCCACGAACATCAGGAATGGAAGCAGCGGTGATTTTTTCCGCGACGAAATCCGGTTGCAGCGTTCCAACGATAATTTCTGCGCCAGATTTCACCATCGTTCCGGGCTTGATTTTCTGACTACTGACGATGATAGTGCCAGTCTTTGCACTTGGTGTAGCGGCTTTCAGCGTTATACCCAGATTCTGCGTTATGTCCAGTGCATCACTCCACATCAATCCTCGTAAATCCGGCACTTCCACCTTGTTCGCGTCGGCAGAACTGGCGGATGACGCAGTATCACTGCCATTGGACACCGCTCCAACGCTCACCGAAACTAAGCCCGATGAAACAAACTTTTGGGCTATACGCTGAAAAATTGGTGCTGCCACGTCACCGCCATAATACCCTTTGCGCGGCTTGTCCATGCGAATAACGATGACGACTTCCGGTTTATTTGCCGGAAAATATCCTGCAAATGAGCCGTTGTAATCCCGCTTCGAGTATTTGCCTTCCGTAATTTGTTGCGAAGTCCCCGTTTTTCCGGCAATCGCCAAACCCGCTATTCGTGCCGACTTACCCGTTCCGCGCTCCACAACGCCACAGAGCAGTTCGGTGAGCGTTTTCGCCGTTGCCTCCGAAACAACGCGGCGAACACGCTGCGGCTCAAACGACTGCACATCCTCTCCGGCAGCATTGATGATGCGTTGCACCAAAAATGGCTTCATCATCACGCCACCATTGGCAATCGTCGCGTAGGCATTGGCAAGTTGCAGTACCGTCGAAGAAAGCTCGTAACCATGCGCCATGTAGGTCTTGGTGGTATAATCAAATTCGTGGGGTTTTTTGACCGTACCGCGCACCTCGCCTGGTACATCAATTCCGGTGAAAATCCCAAAACCGAAATCTCGCGTGTATTTGTAAAATTTGGGATTGGGAACACGCTGCGCTAAGGTTGCGATAACGACGTTGCTTGATTTCTCTAATGCTTGTGCAAATGTCACCGTCCCGACGGGGTGTTCGTCGCGCACGACAACAATGCCGTCGCGCCCAGTGATCGTCTCAGCGCCAGTCACGGTCTCGTTCGGGGTGATTTTCCCTTCTTCCAGAAGGGCAGCAGCGGTGACGAGTTTGAAAGTAGAACCGGGTTCGTAGGTATCGGTAAAACAAGCGTTGCGTGTTAGTTCTGGCGAGGCACTGAGGAGATTATTCGGGTTGAAGGTCGGATAACTTGCCATTGCAAGAATTTCGCCCGTTGCCGGGTTCAGAGCGACGACCGAGCCGGATTCTGCAGCAACAGCCTCCACGCCCTGTTTGAGTTCGTTTTCGACAATCGTCTGCATATCCATATCCAGCGTCAGAACAAGCGAATACCCCGGTTGCGGGTCGAGCCGAGGAGCATCGGGAATGGGGCGCTTTTTGCCGCGACCATCGCGCTGGAGAAAAATATAGCCGTTTTTTCCCGATAGTACGGAATCCCAACCAAGCTCTAATCCGCTTGCGCCCGTTCCTTCGGAATTGGTAAAGCCCAGTATTTGCGAGGCGAGTGAGCCGTAGGCAAAACTTCGGCGCGGTTCCGGAATTTTAATCAGACCCGATGCTTCGAGCGTATCAAGTGCAGCATTCATCACGCTGGAAGGCGAATCCACCGCACGTTCAAGCCAAACAAACCGCGATGCGGTTCCCCGAATTTTCGACAGATAATTCTCCACTGGCTTGCCGGTGACAGCAGCAAGAGTGCGGAACACACGCAAAGTGTCATCCAACATTTTGGGGTCAACAGCAAGCGAGATTTTTTCTACGGTCGTTGCCACTAAGCGCCGTTTGCGGTCATACACCTTGCCGCGCTCGGCAGGAAGTTCGATTTTTGACTCATATTGCCGCCGCGCAATATCCTGATAGTAGTCGCTGC
The DNA here is from genome assembly GCA_013298375.1 of Ignavibacteria bacterium. GTDB lineage: Bacteria > Bacteroidota > Ignavibacteria > Kapaibacteriales > UBA4661 > PH2015. The sequence continues at coordinate 2,283 of JAAFHM010000158.1, forward strand.
GCACCACTTGAATCATAAATAATTTTGCCAAGACCAAGACAAAACCAAGCAAAAACGCCAAAAAAATGATTTTGACTTTGGTGTTCATGCGCCTAATCGTGCGCTCGTCGCGCTGAGGTGCTGCGGTTGCCGTTGCATCGGTAAAAATCTGCTCCTGCGGCGGTGTACGCATAAATTCTGGGTCTATGGGCTGAATCATAGCAAAAAGCTGAAATGAAATGGGCAGATACTGGTGACGACAGCATGAGAAAACAAGGGCTTTATCGGAGAAGCAATCTCAAGAAATTACTTTTTCATTTGTTGAGCCTGCTCAACCATGAGTACCCACCAAGGTTTGCTGAAATCCACTTTGTTCGCAGGTACAACAACTGCTTCTTTTGGAACATCGAACATTTTCCAGAAATTCTTTTTGTAGCTGCCATCAAAAATTTCAAACGACTTGCCTTTTTCTTTTTCTTCGAGAAACTTTTTATACGCGCCAATCGGCTCGAAAGGGTTGGCTTGCTTCATCACTACCGTACCGCCGTATTGCTTGTAGAGCGCTTGGTCAAATTTCCAGACCTGTACTGTGCGCTGTGCTAAATCTTTTTCTTGTTGATTTGGCTCAGGAAGAGCCTTGCCAAGCTGGTCTAAAGCAGCAAGCATTTGTTTTTTGATACCTTCGGCTTGCTGTTTTTGCTGGGCGTTGAGTTTACCGCTTTGTACATCGGCATTGAGTTGTTGCAGGTTTTGTTGGATTTGATTTTTTTGAAGTTCGCGGGCTTTTTTAGCATAATCAAAAAAAGTCGTTACTTCATTCGGCGCAACATTGATGGATTTTTCTTTCAAATACTGCTGCTGAAGCCCTTCCCAGACAAGCGCTGCCATTTTAACAACTCGAATTTGCGAAAGCCATTCGTTGTATTTGCCTTTGAGAGCATCTTTTGCTTGTTTTTTGGTTTTGTCATCGGGTTCAAGTTGCGAAGCCGTAATGTTTTGCTGCAAAACCCGTGCGAGAGGTTTTTCTGAAGCGGAAGCAGGTGCTTTTTGTGCGAGGGCTATGACGGGCAGACAAAATAGCGCGACACAGAAGGTGCGAAGTGTTGATTTCAAGAGGTCTCCGAGAGAAAATGATGCAAAAAATTGTTAGAAGCAATCGTCAAAACTCTTCCGTGCAGTTGTTCACGAAAAACGTTGGAAATGGTAACAAGCCAGCAAGTTACGAATTTCCCGAATAACTCTTCCCATCTTCCTTATCAAATCTTTCTTTATCCGCCTCAATTCACCATTTTCAATGCTACCCCTCATTTCAGTATGCAAAACCCCTTAACCATTGAATTCACCGACTTCTGAGGAGAATTTTGGTTAAGGGGCTGTGGATAAAAGAGCAAATTTAATTTACATCTTTTCCCGATTTCAGTTTTTCGATGCCGGATTGAATATTCTTTTTGTTGCCTTCGTCGGGATTCAGCGTTAAAGCCTTTTCTGCGGCTTTGAGCGCTTTGCTGTAATTGCCCAATGCCGAATATCCTCGTGCCAGACCCCACTGCGTCACCCATTCTTTGGGATTGCGCTCGGCATTCATCTCAAAAATCTTGATTGCCTCTTGCTTGCGCCCTTGTGCTTGTAAGCCCCGTGCGTAGGTGTGCAAATCCATAACGCTCGCCGTTGGCATGGCTATTGCAATGTTCATCAGCGAATCGCTTGAGGATTGTTTGCCGAGTTTTGCCAGCAAACCCGCTTTGGTGCTGAGGGTGAGGAAATTTTTCTCACCGATAAATGCACCGGAAATGGAATAATCCGCCCAGCGCACGGCTTCCTCAAGATTAACGTTATTTTGCAAACAGAAATTGGCTGCTTGTTGCCAGTTTTGCCACGAAAAGCCGACTTCGCCTTGTAAATCTTTGCGCATTTGAGCGACGTAATAGTCATTCACATTCGGAACGCTAATCGAAAACGGCACACGGAGATTTTCCCACATCATAGCGCAAAGAGCGCTTGTGGTCTTGCGTTCAAGAAATTCGTAGGTGAGCCATTGACGGAACTCGCTTTTTGCGGGCTTCACTTTCACACGCAAAGCGTCTTCGGATTCGCGGTAGAAATAACTGCCCCATTGCCACGAGTTTTTGGAAAGAATAAGCGTCCATTCTTGCGCATCGGGGATGAAATGAATACCGTATTTTCCTGCTGGTATGGGCTTACCTTCCAAAACAACATCATGCGAAAATTCAATCGTTGTGCCTTCATTTGCGCCGCCGCGCCACGGCATTGGCTCAAACAAGCCAAAATCGGATTTCGGCATACCGTAAGGAACAAGCTGTCCCCAAATTTTACCTGTTCTGTCCTCCCCGCTTGGCGAGGTAACATTGGGGCTGCTGTAATCAACCGTAACCCGCACCAAACCGATATACTGTGTTACAACGGCGTGCTGATTATTCCCGCTTGGCGGTGCTGTGAGGCGGTATTGTGCGAAAATATTTCCCTGTGGCAAACAAACACACAAGGCTGCAAGTGCTAATGCAGCGAAAAACGTGCGCATCGAACAATGTTTCAAGGAATCCATGGGATCTACCCTAAAAGTTGAAAAATATAAACAGTGGATTTGCAATGCGTTTATACTGCTTTTGAGGTGAATAGTTTCAAGAATGACAAGAAATTCTCTACTCAAAATGACGAAGAATTTTTGTATCTTGAAGGTTTTCCATACCGCAGTATTGCACTGTTTTACTTTCCTGTATTCGCCAATGACACCAATTGAAACATTCCCAAACCCCGCACCAAATGGGCGACGCTACACTATCACCCATGCAAACCCCGAATTTACCTCGGTCTGCCCCAAAACAGGGCTGCCGGATTTTGGCACAATTACCGTGAAGTACATTCCCGACAAAACCTGCATTGAACTCAAGGCGCTGAAATACTACTTCCTTGATTTTCGCAACAAAGGCATTTTCTACGAAGCCGTTACGAATCAAATTCTGGACGACCTCGTTGCTGCCTGCGACCCGCTTGAAATGGATGTTATCGCTGAGTGGATGCCGCGTGGTGGTATTTCGTCGGTCATAGTTGCTTCGCATAAACGCTCATAAATTTTCCTTCGCTGTTATTATGCTTACGCGCATTGCAAAAGAATTTCACTGGGAAATGGCTCACCGTCTGCCTTTGCACATGGGGGGCTGCCAAAACGTGCATGGACACTCGTACAAACTCTGGGTTGAACTGGATGGCGAGCCGGATTCGCACGGAATGGTGATGGACTACTACGACCTCAAAACCATCGTCGAACCGCTCGTCAAACAGCTTGATCACTCGTTTCTCTGCGACCGCTCGGACGAACTCATGATGCGCTTTTTTCACGAAAATACGCTCAAGGTCAATTACGTGGATTTCCCGACAACGGCGGAAAATATCGCTGTTTACTTGCTGAGGCAAATCACTATTCGCCTCCGTGAGTCGCAGAATGTCCCCGTCAAGCGGCTTTGTGTGCGTGTCCACGAGACCGAGCGCACATATGCAGAAGTTTCCCAAGAGTTCTGAAAACAGGATGAACCATGAACAACGAACCACGCGAAGAGCGAGATACAGAGCCGTTATCTGACAATCAAGCGCCTTCTGAAATCTCCGAAGACTTTCCGCCGCCGCAAACACTTCCTTTAGAAGAAACATCGGAAGCGGAGCAAGAGCGCAAGCGGGCGGCAGCGCAGGAAGCTGTAGCCATAGAAGCCGCACACAGAGACGAAGTTGAGGCACAAGCAGTCAAAGAAGCACAAGCCGCAACAGAGGCTCTCGCAGCCACAACAACGTTTCATCTTTTGCCGGAAGTATTTTCGCTGATTCGTTTGCCCGTACAGATTAAGCAATTACCAGATTTTCTCTGGAAATCATCGTTTTACACCATCTCCCGCAGCCCTGATGAAATCTCGCTTGTCTGCGAAGAGCGCTTGGTGATTTGGAACGTTGATCATTACAGTTTGGGTAACTTTGCGAAGATTGACGGCAACTGGCGAATCCTACGGCTTGGCGTGATGGACTTGTCGCTTGTCGGCATTGCAGCACGGTTTTCGGGCATTCTGGCGGAAGCAGGTGTGAACATCAACATCATTTCCACCTACGACACCGATTACGTCATGGTCAAGCAAGCAAAACTCGCCAGAGCGCTTACTGCCTTACGTGAGGCGGGGTATGAGGTCAAGTAAATTGGTTATGAGTCCTTCGTTGCTTGACTGTTTCTGATTAAGCAAAACTTCCCTAATTTTTCACTCAAAACTTAGCACTTAAAACTCAACACTACATCCCACATCTTTCTTCTCAAACTATGGTTCGTGTACGATTTGCTCCATCCCCGACGGGATACCTCCACGTAGGCGGCTTGCGCACTGCGCTTTACAACTATCTTTTTGCCAAGCGTCATGGCGGCGTATGCATTCTGCGCATCGAAGACACCGACCGGACAAGGCTCGTGGAAGGCGCTGCTGAAGCGCTTTTGACGACACTTCGCTGGGCGGGCATCGAATTTGACGAAAGCCCCGAAAAAGGTGGCGATTGTGGTCCTTATGTGCAATCGGAGCGTTTCGACCTGTACCGTCAATACTCGGCGGAACTCATTGAGCGCGGTGCAGCGTACTATGCCTTCGACACCGCAGAAGAACTAGATGCAATGCGGAAACGGATGCAAGATGCGGGCATTGCGTGGCGATACGACCGAACCACAATGCGGAATCAATTCACACTTGGCGAAGCAGAAACCAAGCGGCTTCTGGCGGAAGGGGCACCGAAAACCGTGCGGATGAAAGTGCCGCTTTCGGGTGAGATTCGTTTTGATGATTTGGTGCGGGGTCCAATCGAAGTTCCGGCGCGGGATGTGGACGATCAAATTTTGCTCAAATCCGACGATTTCCCGACGTATCACCTCGCCAATATCGTGGACGACCATTTGATGAAGATTACCCACGTCATTCGCGGCGAGGAGTGGCTTCCTTCCACGCCGAAACACGCTTTGCTCTACGATGCAATGGGCTGGGAACGTCCGAAATTCGCGCATTTGCCGCTCTTGCTGAATCCCGACAAAACCAAACTCAGCAAGCGTCAGGGCGACGTTGCCGTTGAAGATTACCGCGAAAAAGGCTATTTCCATGAGGCTTTGGTGAATTTTGTGGCGCTTTTGGGTTGGAATCCCAGCAGTGACCGCGAAATTTTTTCCATGCAGGAACTCATTGATACTTTTGACCTTAGCAAAGTGAATAAAGCCGGAGCGGTGTTTGATGTTCAGAAACTGGATTGGATGAACAGCGAGTATTTACGCGCCAAGCCGCTTGATGAGCTTGCTCTGAGCATCATGCCCGCCATACAAGCAAGTGGCGTAACGACTACGCCGGAATACCTCGCAAGCGTCATCGGGCTTGTGCGGGAGCGGATTCACAAACTCAACGAAGTTCCCGCTTTCACAACGTATATGTTCCATGCGCCCACCGAATATGAAGCAGAGTTCAAGGAAAAACACTGGCTGCCCGAACACGCAGCATCTGTGCTATCTCTGGCAGAGCGCCTTGCAGCAACAGAGTGGCATCATACTCCGCTTCAAGAAGCAACGAAGGCGTTTGCGAAAGAATCCGGAATCAAAGTTGGCGTGTTTATGAACGTTCTGCGCCTGATGATTACGGGGCGCTCGGTCGGTGCGGGTATGTTCGAGACGATGGAGCTTTTGGGCAAGGATGAGTGTCTGAGGCGCATTGATGCTGCGCTCACGGCGTTTGGTGGGTAGAGTGAGTGCATGAATGGCGCTACGCCAGCGATTTCCAAATTCAACACTTAAAACTCAACATTCAATACTGGAATTTATGAACATCCTCATCGCCGACGACAACCGCGAATATTGCGCCACTATTGGCGACATCATTTCTTCCGAAGGCTGGAAGTATGCCGCCGTTCACACGCCCGGCGACGCGCTCGAATATTTGCGGTTGCGCAGTGTGGAAGTCGCGCTGGTGCTGCTGGATGTGGATTTTAATCATCCGCAAATGAATGGTTTGGATGTGCTTGCCGAGTCAAAACGTTTGTATCCGCATATTCCGGTGGTGATGATTTCCGGTACAGGTTCGATAAATGCTGCTGTTCAGGCGACACGCATCGGTGCGGAGAATTTCATTCCCAAAAGCGACATCAGCCGCGAAAAACTGAAAGAAGTGCTTTATACCGCGATGGAGCGCTTAAATACTCGCATTGCCAGCGAAGAAACCCTTCAGTTTATGCGCACCAATGGCTTAATCGGCAGAAGTCGGCGAATGATGGACGTGGCGGAAAAGATTATGAAATACGGCAAAACCGAACTTTCGGTCTTGGTAACGGGTGAAACTGGCACGGGAAAAAAAATCGTTGCTAAAGCGCTTCACGCAGCCAGTCGCCGTGCCAAAGCGGGGTTTGTCACGGTGGACATTCCCAATATTCCGTCATCGCTTTTTCAAAGTGAACTTTTTGGGCATACCAAAGGCGCATTTTCGGGCGCGGGCGAGGATAAAATCGGTCTTTTCCAGCAGGCGCATCAAGGAACGCTCTTTTTGGATGAAATCGGCGATTTACCACTTGAACTCCAACCAAGTCTGCTGTTGCCGATTGATGACAAAAAGGTCAAACGCCTTGGTTCGGTGCGGGAGGAAGACGTGAATGTGCGCATCGTTTCGGCAACTGACCGTAATTTACCCGAAGCGATTCGTGAGAAAAAATTCCGCGAGCAGTTGTATCATCGTTTGCGGGAATGCGAAATTGCTCTGCCGCCGCTTCGTGAGCGCCGCGAGGATATTCCGCTCATTGTGGAGTTTTATCTGCAGCAGCACAATCAAACTATGGGCGAACAGCGCTATATCGCCATATCCGCCATTGAGTATATGCAAGGACTCTCATGGGATGGGAATGTGCGCCAACTCACAAACCTGCTCAAACGGGTCTTGCAGACCGCGCAAAATGACCGCGTAGAAATGGCAGATATTGCCGAAAGCGACCCGTCTTTGGTGCAGAATTTCAGCCAGCACACTTCTTCGCAACATTTTTCATCCCATTCCTATACGTCAGAGGCTTCCCAATCCAGTAATGGTGCGCCCTTTCAGCCTGTTCACTCCATTCCCTTGACAAGCGGAACCATTAAAGCCGATGAAGACGAATTGAAAAAGCAGCGTGTGATTGCCACACTAACCGAAACCGGTGGCAACGTCAGTAAAGCCGCCGCACAGATGGGCATTAGCCGCGAAACCCTGCATACGTGGATGAAGCGCTACAATATCGAAAGCCGCGAGTTCAAAAAAAAGGTGTAAACCATGAGCATTCCTAAACTTCTCTTGCGTTTTTTGCAACAACGCGCTATTGCTAACACGCTGACAATGTTGGCGATAGCCGTCGGCGTGGCGCTCACGGCAAGTATTCTCACGCTTCGCACCGAAGCAGAGCGCTCATTTTCGCAAAAAGATACCGGATTTGAAATTATTGTTGGCGCAAAAGGAAGCCCGTTGCAGCTTGTCTTGAACACGCTTTATCACGTTGGCGCTCCTGTCGGAAATTTTCCCTTGGCGGATTGTGAACGTTTGCGGTCGGACAAGCGCATAAAGTCGAGT
>JAAFHM010000342.1 GCA_013298375.1 Ignavibacteria bacterium
TGGTCTCTTCGGCGATGGATGTGCCATTTTTTGCTTTTGCGACGGCGCTTTCAATCAATTCGGCGGTTTCGCGGGCTGCTTTGGCGCTGCGTCCTGCTAAGGCGCGTACTTCCTCTGCCACGACTGCAAAGCCTTTTCCGTGCCGTCCGGCGCGGGCGGCTTCGACGGCAGCATTGAGGGCGAGAAGATTGGTTTGGAAGGCGATTTCATCAATGACTTTGATAATACGGGCAATATTCGCGCTGGAAGCGTTGATGTCGGTCATTGCGCCAATCAGGTCTTGCATTTGAGCGTTGCCGGTACTGGCTGCCGACTGTGATTGCGTTGCCAAGCGGCTTGCTTGGGTGGCATTTTCGGCATTGATTTTCGTTTGGGAGACAATTTCGTGCATTGAGCTAGAAACCTCTTCGAGCGCTGCGGCTTGTTGCGTTGCACCATGCGAGAGGTGATTACTAGCTTCGGCGACTTGCCGTCCGCCCGAATCCACCTGCTGCACCGAGGAAAGTACCTGACTAAGGACAATATTGATTTCTTCGAGGGTGTTGTTGAGCGTGTTTTTCAGTAGCGCATAATCGCCCTTGTAATCGCCATTCATGCGGTGACTAAAATCACCATTGGACATTGTTTCCAAGACAACACGTGTTTCGGCAATCGGCGTGACAACGGCATCTAGCGTGAGGTTCACGCCATGCAGAATTTCCCGATAATCGCCTTTGAATCGTTCAGCATGAGCGCGTGTTTTGATATGACCATTCGCGGCAGCTTCGGTGAGGCTGCGAATTTCTCCGACAACATCTTGCAAGGTTTGGATAACGACCTTTTTTGCGGCGGCAAGTTTTCCAAATTCGTCTTGGCTATCAATATTGACGCTAATTGCCGAAAGATTGCCCTCTACTAAGTGGCGATTGACAATCATCAATTCCGCAATAGGTTTGGTAATGCCATTGATAATGATAAAGGCAAGCAAAATTGCCAGCACGATAGAGGCAATAATTACCACGAGCATAAAACTCCCGGAAGAGCGGACTAACTCTGCCGATTCGATATAGCTTTTTTGCGCTGCTGCTTTATTGAATTCTACAAGGTCTTCCAGAGCCTGACTCACCTTTCCGCCCAAGATGGGACCTTGTGCTTGAAGAAGGGTTGTTGCACCAACAACATCACCATTATTGCTTTGATTAAAGACAACTTGGCGAAAATCCCGATAATTTTGTAGGTGTGCGCGGTATTCGCTAAATAAACGGCGCTCTTCGTCGGAGCTGAGGAGTTGCTCGTATTCGCTGATGTGCTTGTTCGTTGTCTCTCGTATGGCGTTTGTTTCTGTCATAAATCCTTGTCGTGCCTGTTGTGTTGGAGCCATCATTGCATCGCGGATATTAACGCGGGTGCGCTGAAACATTTCCGCTAATTTTGTCGATATGACAATGGGGCGTATGTTGTTGTGGTAAACGTTTTCTGTGCTTTTACCTGCTCTGCTTGAGGCGTTGTAGCCAACAAGCCCCACAAAAGCAATAGAAAAAGTCAACAGAGTAAAACTGATAATGAGTTTCGTTCTGATGGAAATCGTATTGAATATCTGCATAGCGTTATGAGGAATTATGGTGAGGATGAGGTGATACTGTGTTTAGCGAAGCGTGATGATACTCACATGAACGAAAATAGAGGAAGTTTATTGATATGGCAGTACCAAAGAATATTCTCGATATTTTCTATGGAAAAAAGTGCGGACGCAATATCCGCACTAAAGCCAAGCGGTGTTTTTTCTACACATCAAGCAAGTTGCTGCACTGCAACGAGTTCGTCTTCGTTCAAAAGGCGTTCAATATTCAGCAGAATTTTTACGGCATCGCCAATTTTGCCCATGCCCTGAATATACCGCCCGCTTGAACCCTTGGTTGTGCGCGGAGGATCGGAAACGTTTTCTTCGGCGATATTGACGACTTCTAGCACTTCATCGACAATCAAGCCAATAGAAGTACCGCTTACATCCACAACCACAATACACGTGCGGTCGCTATGGGCGAGTTCTTCCATGCCGAAACGTAAGCGAACATCCACTACGGGAATGATTTTACCGCGGAGATTGATAACACCTTTGAGATAGGTGGCTGTGTCCGGCACTTCGGTAATTTTCTGTACACCGACAATTTCCGTAATGTGGCGAATCTCAATGCCATATTCCTCGGCGGCAATGCGGAATGTCAAATATCGGTCTTTCTGTGTGTCCTCTTCAATATCGAGGTCATCTGCGTCGAAGCTGTCATATTGAGCCATAGCAAATACAGGGAAAAGTTTGGGGAACGTGATAATAGCATAGCGCAAAACTTACGAAAACTTTGGTAATTGCTGCATAGTGAAACGAAAAAAAACACGAAAAATCTTCGAGGCTTGCGTATTTTCGTGGAGGATTATTTTTAGCGTAAACAATTTGAATGGCAAAAAATGCAAGAAAGCACTGTTCCTTACGTCAAGCACATTGATACTGCACTGAAAGCGGCATCACCGATTGCTTACAACGTCCTTGATATATTTGCTGGTTGCGGTGGTTTATCGCTGGGCTTTGAGGCAAATGGTTTCCAAACGTTTGGCTATGAAATGCTTGCCGATGCAGCAGAAACGTACTCCAGCAATCTTACCGGGGAATGTGCCATCAAAAAAATTACCCCTGAAACCCAGTATCACGAGCGGTTTGATGTTGTCATTGGTGGACCACCGTGCCAGCCTTTTAGTGTTGGTGGGCATCAAAAAGGGATTGATGACGAACGCAATGGTTTCCCATCGTTTCTCTCCGCTATTCGGCAGGTGCAGCCTTCGGTATTCCTGTTTGAAAATGTGCGTGGTATGCTCTATTCTAACAAATGGTACTTTGAAGAAATTTGTCAGCAACTGCGTTCGGAAGGCTATCTTCTTGACTACAAACTGCTGAATGCCGTTGATTTTGGTGTTCCTCAAAACCGAGAGCGTCTTTTTGTTGTTGGTCATAAAGGCGGGTTTCGCTTTCCCGACGGTAATCGCCAGAAAATGACGGTTGGCGAGGCAATCGGTGATTTGATTGAGACGACACACGATGAGAAAAAGATACTCACTGCTTCGATGGATAGATATGTGGCAAATTATGAAAAAGCCTCCCATTGCATTACTCCACGCGACTTGCATATACACAAGCCTGCCCGCACACTGACGTGCCGGAATATCGCTGCTCCAACAGGTGATATGCAGCGCGTAAAACTCAGCGATGGACGGCGTAGGCGTATCTCTGTCCGCGAAGCCGCACGTTTACAGAGTTTTCCCGATTGGTTTACCTTCTACGGCACAGAAACCTAGCAGTATTATCAAATAGGTAATGCTGTTCCGCCGCTCTTGGCTTGGCATCTGGCTTCTGCGGTTCTTTCTTGTTTGGAATCGCGCATCCTGCTCTCCGCCAATGAAATCTTGACCATCAATAAAACCCTCCAAATGGAAGCGCAAATGGCGTTATTTGAGTTATGAAGAAGTCCAATAGTAGCATCTATTTGCCGACAAGCACAAAATCTGCCGCAATTCGGACATTGCTTGAAGATGCCATCACTATCTTGTCCGCTATGGGTATTCCGATGGAGTCCTTGTCCGAAAGAGCTTCGGAACGAATTGCTATGGCATTATTAGCCGTTGCGGGTGTAACAACTCAGTGGAAAGAGGCAAATGCGTCGCGCTCTGTCAAAACACGGGATATTATCACCTTTCATAACACATATTTTGAGGAAAATATTTCTCCGGGTTCGTATGACGATATACGTCGCAAAGACCTGAAAATGCTTGTTCTGAGCGGTGTTGTTCTGAACAGCGCAGACAATCCCACCGCCGCCACTAATGATCCCAGACGGGGATACAGCCTAGAGCCGCATTGTGCGGCGCTTCTTAGAACCTATCGAACAAAAAAATGGCAATCATCGCTTACAGAATATTTGCAGAACAAAGTCTTGTTAAACGAGCAATTAGCGCGAACTCGTAGTATGTTGAAAATATCGGTGACATTGCCAGATGGTGTTATGGTAGAATTATCACAAGGGCAGCACAATGATCTCCAAAAGCAGATCATTGAAGAGTTTTTCCCTCGATATGGTCAGCATTGCACCGTTCTCTATCTTGGGGATACAGCAAATAAATTCCTCCACATTGACCGCAAAACCTTAGATTCACTACGATTTTTTGAACTCCAACACGACGAACTCCCTGATATTATCGCCTATAATCCTCATAAAAACTGGCTGTATTTGATTGAAGCCGTTCACAGTAGCGGTCCAATCAGCGAAATACGTCGTTTAGAGTTACGCAACCTCACCAAAGATTGTACGGCGGAAATAATCTATGTCACGGCATTTCTGAATCGTGCGGAATTTAGAAAATGGTCTGCCGATATTGCTTGGGAAACGGAGGTGTGGATAGCGGATAACCCCGATCATCTTATCCACTTTAATTTTACTTTGGCAAGTTAGTCTAGAGCCGTCATAGTTGCTTGGCTTGAGCGATGGCTACCTATTCAGCCCGAAGCAGATAATCGCTGCCAACGCTGTATATCTGCGGCTCTGCGTTTGTGGCGTTCTTGAATCATCGCCAGAAGGGCTTGGTCGTCGGTTATTTTCGATGGCAAGAGATGACAAAGAATATCCCGAATATCGGCACACGAAAGCAGTGGGCGCTCATGCTTGTTGGCAATACGCTGCTTCAAACAGAAACCCAATGCCATCATCGTCATAGCAAGATGGTGTTCGAGTGCTTGCCACGAGCGTACCTGATGCTGTGCCAAGCCAATCTCGCTTTTCCCATCCTCAATAGAGCGCTCGACCCAATAGCGGTGCATCTGACGAACAAGCAGGCGATAGAGGCTCAGTCGTTGTTCCGCATCGTTGGCAAGAGAATACTTGATGTCCTTTGGGTCTTTGAGACTCCGAGAAGCAATCAAGCGCTCTTGGACGGCACACTGCTCTTTTCCATCCCATGTCCAGACCGTCAAGGCAAGGGCTTGACGACGATAGACACCCTTACTACCGGAACGATATTCCATGGTTTGCCAAGCACGTTCCGGCTGTTCGGCAACCAATTCGGCAACGGTCTGATGAAAAGCAGTCGTCATCAAACGGCTCGTCGGACGACCACGCCCAAGAGCAGATTCCGGCAGAAACGGCTTCGGGTCTGCCAGATAGACGGTTTGGTTGCTATGGACATCGAACACATACTGCGTCAAATCGTCCATCGTCCGCCGAAAGGTGGTACTGTGTCCGTAGAAGGCATCAGCGGTGCAGAAATCCCAAAGGATGCCGTCTTTGCGGGCTTGCTTGGCAAGATTCATCGCCATCTCCAGCTTGGTCTGAAACTCTTGCGCCTCTTGTGGAACACCAGCATCACACATCCGTTTGACATCGTCGGTCCATTCCTCTGGCAGGAATATACCACTGGCGATGATACTGGCGTACTGCGCTTTGGAGAGGCAAGCAAGAACGATAACTTGACCGTTA
>JAAFHM010000591.1 GCA_013298375.1 Ignavibacteria bacterium
AAGCCGCTCCCGCCGCCTATATCCACACAGACGCAGTGCAAACTTTTGGCAAAATTCCCTTCAACGTCAAAGCGCTCGGTGTCGATTTTGCGACGTTTTCTGCTCATAAAATTCATGGTCCCAAAGGTGTGGGAGCATTGTTTATTCGCAAAGGAATTGATTTCAAGGCGCATCAACACGGCGGAGCGCAAGAGCGCAATCGTAGAGCCGGTACTGAGCCTGTTGCCTTGATAGTGGGATTCCAAGCCGCAGCGCGGGCTGCCATTGGCGAGATTGAACGTCGTGCTGCGCAAATGTCTGCGCAAACCCAGATTTTACGCCAACTTCTTACCGAACATCTTCCGAATATTCGTCTGAATACCCCGACCGAAAATGCTCTGCCGAATATTGTCAATATTTCTTTTCTTGATGCCGAGCGCTTGGATGGTGAGGCAATTTTGCAAGCAATGGATATGCGGGGTGTGGCTGTTTCTAACGGCTCGGCGTGTGTTTCGGGGAGTGTGCAGCCCTCACACGTTTTGGTCGCCATGCAGCGCCCCGATGCCGAGGCAAAAGCAGCCGTGCGCTTTTCTGTTTCTAAAGACACGACGGATGCTGAAGTGCGAAGCGCTGTCGAATATTTGGTGGAAATTGTCGAAGGAATGCGGTCTTGAGAATAACGTTTCGCAAAAGTGCAACTCTCCTCCCTGTTCTGCCGTCATTATCGCCATATCTCCTCTTGTTCCACTCATGTTCTGGCACAATGAAAACTCTTGCTTTGCGGAAAACGCTTCTTTGGATGCTCGCTTGCGGGCTGTTTGGTGTAGTAATAGTTGCTGGTCTGCACCTGTATTTGCGCTCGAACCTTTCTGCTTCTGAGCGTATCTCTACCGATGTAGGCTTACTGCATGAAAATCTTGAAACGGCGCTGACAGTAGTGAACGCTCATCAATCCATCATCACCGAAGCCGCATCGACACTGCATCTTGACCCTAGAGCGCTCGGCGCAGCGATTGTCGCCCGACGCGCACTAAAAACACAGCCAATTTTGACTGAAACACGTGCATTGGCGGGATTGACCGAGAATATCGGCTTTGCGCATATCTGTGTTTCTTCGACCGAAGCCGCGTTCCGCGTTGTGTTTGCGCCAAGTGCTGCCGACAGCCTCCTCTACTATCCGCCCGCCAAGACGCTCTACGATGAAGCCCGCACCGCGCTTGTCCCATACCGTTCCCTGCACGGACACGACCTCAGAAATGCCCTTCAGCAGAATCCGCAGTTAAATATTTTCGCTGCCGCACTCGTTTTGAAACAAGCGTTGGTGCGCTTTGAAAGGGAGAATGCCTTGTCAATCACGCCTCTAAGCGCAACTGCTCTGGCGGGCGCTCTCTACCACGATGCTGCTGATTATCCTTTTCCCAACGACACGCCTATTACCACAACACAGGAAGCCGATAATTTTGGTCAACTCGTAAGCCTGATTTACACGCGGTCAGATTTAATGCCGTGATTGTGGGTTCGTCCTTTCGTCTAGTTTGCTTGTCTCCCTATTGTTGCTGATGATTCCTACCCACCTGAGAAATTTGCCGCATAGCTAGCCCTTTGGGTAACTTGCGGGTGCATACCTCTTTGCGCCTCATATTAAATCTATCTAAAGCATTATCGTAACAGAACGCAGTCAAGGTTCAGAAACCATAGCATTTACAAAAGATTTCACCGCGTACATTCAGCTAATTCCGTTTGTTTGGCAACGAAAGAAATCATAAATTCACGCTTCGTGTAAAATTTTGCCATGATGTTTTTTTATTGGACGTTGCATCATCACGCTTCATATTCGCTAGAGGTACACACCATGAAATGGCTACAAAACTTTTCTATTCAGACAAAATTGATCGCCGCATTTTTGCTTATCGGGATTTTTGTGATGCTCGCCGGATTTATTGGCTATCGCGCCACAGCAACGATGGCAGCGAATGCGGAGCGAATGTATGAGCGGCAATTTGTCCCTTTGGAGCATCTTTTGCGAATCTCCGATAATTTTCAGCGTTCCCGGGTCTATGCGCTGAATTTTCTGCTCATTTCCGATGCCGCAGAAGTACAGAAAATGAAGAGAACCGTCACTTCCATCAACGCACGATTCGACAGCATAACGGCGCTCTACAAAGTGAGTATTGACGATGAAGACGAGCGGCAGCATTTTAACAGCTTTATGGACAGTTTAGCATTTTTTCGGACAATTTTCGCCGAGGTCGTCCATTTGTCCGAAAGCGGTTACCGCGATTCGGCAATTTATTATTATCGAAAGGGTCCCGGAGAACCGGCTTCACGAGGGATGTATTTTGCCTTAAACGGACTTATTAGCGCTAAAACTCAACAAACTGAAAAGGCAAAAAATGCCACGATTGCTCGCTTTGCCGAACTCCGTCAGCAATTGATCATTATTACGGTCGGGGCGCTCTTTTTCGCCATAGCGTTGGGACTGCTTTTAGCGCGAGTGATTGCTGTTCCGCTCAAAAAACTTGATGCTGCCGCAACGCGCTTTGCCAATGGTGAAACTGACGTGAGTGTGGAGGTGACCTCGCGTGATGAACTTGGCAGTTTAGCAACTGGGTTCAATACCATGGCTGCCAACACCCACGCGCTGATTCGAGAGATGCGCAAAAAGAGTCTTGAAAATGCTATTGAAGCGCAAAATGCCATCGAAGCCCGCTCTGCTACGGAACAGCAGAAGCAATATCTTACCGAAAGTGTCGAAAAAATTCTGCAAGAAATGGAGAGTTTTTCTCAGGGCAACCTCACAGTACGGCTTCCCATCAATAGCAATGACGATATTGGGCGCTTGCATCAAGGTTTCAACGAAGCGTTGGACAATATTTGTGTGATGCTTGAGCGTATCAAAGAAGCCGTCCTTTCGACTGTTGCCGCCGCAAACGAGATTTCATCAAGCATTGGAGCAATGTCGGCAAACGCTCGCAAACAGACCGACCGCACAAAAGATGTCAGCAATGCTGTGAGCGGTATTGCCGAAAGTATGACGGCGAACACGGCGCGGGTGGAACGTGCTTCCGAAATAGCCCGCGAAGCTGGTTCTGCCGCGCTTGTCGGGGAGCGCGTCGTGCAGGAAACCTTGGACAGCATACAAAATATTGTGGCTGTTGTTGTG